>JBAWAM010000866.1:0-4154 GCA_049589315.1 Myxococcaceae bacterium | reverse complement strand
GAGCCACAGGCCGCAGATTCCGGCCGCCAGACAGCCGACGAGCGTGGCGAACGCATACAGCGCAGCGTGTGCGCTCGTCCCCTGCTGCGCCAGCGTCAGCACCTCGAGGTTGAAGGTCGAATACGTGGTGAAGCCGCCCATCACGCCGACGCCGAGCGCCAGGCGCATCTGCTCGGAGAGCGATCCGCGGAGCGCGAGCGGCACGATGACGCCCAGCAGGAACGAGCCCAGCAGGTTCACCGCGAAGGTGCCCCAGAGCGCCACACCGAAGAGCCGCATGGCCCCGAGCGTGGCGACATAGCGCGCCCCGGAGCCGACGGCGCCGCCAAGGCACACCCAGAGAAACCCGGCCCACCCACCTGGCACGTTCAGAACCGGCCCTGCAGCAGGGGAAGTTGAAGCCCGAGGAGGGGGCCTTCAGCCCCCGGGAGCCACGCCGGGGTCGGAAGCGGAAGTCCGGCCTGAAGCCCCTGCCCTTCTTCGAGCGTCAACACCGCGCCCAGCGTCGGTCGCTGCTTGCGGCGGGGCTTCTTGGTGAGGTTGATCACCGCCATCTCCACCAGCGGAACGCCCACGATGGTGCCGATCAGCAGCACCGGTTCCCCGTGATCGGCGTTGCCCTGGCGCACCAGATAGTACAGCCCGACCACTGCGGCCTGCGCCCCAAGCCCGGAGAGCGCGGCAGGCCAGCCCTCGCTCGAGTAGAAGCGACTCTCGTTGGCGATGCCGACCTGCGTCTGCGACACCGCGAGGGGGACGGCGCCGAACCCGATCAGGAACATGATGTCGGCGAGCTGCCTGTCGCCGGGGGTCGAAGCCTGGGCCTGAAGCGGCTTCACCAGCAGGAAGTACGTCAGCAGCGAGCTGCCCGCCGCAGTGAGCATCCCGAACGCGGTCTCGGAGGCCATCAGGCCGATCTCGGGGCCGGGCTGCTCCAACTCTTCGGGAGAGGGCGGCGCCACGTACAGGGGCGGCTGCGGCGGCGCCTCGACCAGCGGAGGCGCCATCCAGCCATCCTCGGGAGCGGACGCCGGCGCCTGCGCGGTCGCGAGCGCAGGCAGACAGACGACGAGTATGCCGAAGACCAGAGGCTTCATAGGCTTCCGGAGGCCGCACCATGTCGGCCCTTCACGGGCGGGCTCCGGTGCGGGTCAGCTTACCGCGATCGCGTCGATCTCCACGCGCGCGCCGCGGGGAAGCGCTGCGACCTGGACGGTGGCGCGCGAAGGAGGCGCCTCCTTGAAGTAGCGGCCGTACACCTCGTTCACCCGGGCGAAGTCGTTCATGTCGGCGAGGAAGATCGTGCACCGCACCACGTGCGAGAAGTCGAGCCCCGCGGCCTGGAGCACCGCCTTGACGTTCTCCATCACGCGCTCGGTCTGCGCGACCACGTCGCCCTGGACCATCTCCCCCGTCTTCGGGTCGAGCGGGATCTGCCCGGAGACGAAGGTCACCTTGCCCGCGTCCGCCTGGATCGCCTGCGAGTACGGACCGATCGCCTTCGGAGCGTTGTCCGAATGAATCACCTTGCGTGCCATGCCTGACCTCCTGAGGTTTCGGAATGCGCGTCCTCCCTACTGCGCGCCTCCCGCTGCGGCAATGGCAATCAGATGCGCTCGACGGAGTACACGCCGCTGAGCGATTCGATGCTGCGCATGAGCTCCGTGAGCTGCTTGAGGTCGGAGATCGTGACCTCGAACGTGTTCACCGCACGATCGTCCCCGGTGGCGCGGCAGTTCGCCTGGGAGATGTTCACGCCGCGTTTGGAGAACGTGTTGGAGATGTCCGCCAGCAGGCCGGGCCTGTCCGCGGTGAGCACGCGCAGCGTGACCGGCCGCTTGAAGTCGCCGCGGACGTCCCAGGTCACCTCCACCCGCCGCTCCGGATCGGTGGCCAGCGCCTTCTCACAGGCGACAGTGTGCACGGTCACGCCACGGCCGCGGGTGATGAAGCCCGCGATCGGGTCGCCGGGGACGGGATTGCAGCACCTGCCGAAGCGGACGAGCACGTCGTCCACGCCGCCGATCTGCACGCCGCTCTTGCTCTGGCGGCCGACCAGCTTCTTCGCGACCTCGGTCATGCGCGTGAAGCTGTGACCGAGCATGCCGGAGCTCTGGGCGGCGACCTGGGCCTGGGACTTCTGATCCTGCGCCAGCTTCTCCGGCGGAACGATGCGCTGGATGATCTGGTTGGGCGAAATCTTCCCGTAGCCGATGGCGGCGAGGAGGTCCTCCTCGATGCGGTAGCCCATCGAGTGGGCCTGCGTCTTGAGTTCTCCCCCCTTCATCAGCTTGTTGAAGTTCAGCCCGTACCGGCGGAATTCGCGCTCCGCGAGCTCGCGCCCGAGCTGGACGCTCTTGTCGCGTTGCTGCTGCTTGATGAATCCGCGGATGCGTTGCTGCGCGCGGCTCGTCTTGACGAAGGTGAGCCAGTCCTTGGACGGGTGCGCCGCCGGGCTG
The DNA here is from genome assembly GCA_049589315.1 of Myxococcaceae bacterium. Taxonomy (GTDB): domain Bacteria; phylum Myxococcota; class Myxococcia; order Myxococcales; family Myxococcaceae; genus JBAWAM01. The sequence continues at coordinate 1,695 of JBAWAM010000866.1, read as the reverse complement.
GTGAGGATCTCGACCGTGTCGCCGTTCTTGAGTTTGTAGCGGAGCGGGACGATCTTCCCGTTCACCTTCGCGCCGACGCAGCGCGAACCGACGTCCGAGTGGATGGCAAAGGCGAAGTCCACCGGGGTGGCGCCGCGAGGGAGGCTCCGCACGTCACCGCGAGGGGTGAAGACGAAGACCTCGTCGGTGAAGAGGTCCACCTTCACCGTCTCAAGGAACTCCTTCGGGTCCTTGAGGTCCTGCTGCCACTCCATCAGCTGACGGAGCCAGGCGAACTTCTCGTCGTCCTTGGAGACGACGTTGCGGCCCTCCTTGTAGGCCCAGTGCGCCGCGATTCCCTCTTCGGCGATCTTGTGCATCTCATCGGTGCGGATCTGCACTTCGATGCGCTGCCCCAGCGGACCAATCACGGTGGTGTGCAGCGACTGGTACATGTTCGGCTTCGGGATCGCGATGAAGTCCTTGAACCGCCCGGGGACCGGCTTCCAGAGCTGGTGGATGAGCCCGAGCGCCTCGTAGCAGGCGGGGAGGCTGGGCATGATCATCCGGAAGGCGATGATGTCCTGGACCTGTTCGAACTCGATCCCCTGCGCCTTCATCTTCTTCCAGATGGAGTAGATGTGCTTGGGGCGACCCGAGACGGCACCGACCAGGGTGCGTTCCTGGAGCTTCTCAGCCAGGAGCGCGACGACCTCGTCGATGTACTTGCCTCGCTCCTTCATCCGCTTCTGGAGCTTGTCGGCGAGCTCCCCGTACTCCAGCGGCTTGAGGTACTTGAGCGACTGATCTTCGAGCTCGGTCTTGATCCAGCTGATGCCGAGCCGGTTCGCCAGCGGCGCGTAGATGTCCAGGGTCTCCTGGGCGATCCGTTGCTGCTTCTCCGGACTCATGAAGTCCAGCGTCCGCATGTTGTGCGTGCGGTCCGCCAGCTTCACCAGGATGACGCGGATGTCCTGCGCCATCGCGATGATCATCTTGCGGAAGTTCTCCGCCTGCTTCTCCTCCTGCGAGAGGCTCGCGGACGCGGAGAACTTGGAGAGCTTCGTCACGCCATCGACGAGGATGGAGACCTCGGGCCCGAACAGGTCCGACAGCTCCTCCGTCGTGGCGAGCGTGTCCTCGATCGTGTCGTGAAGCAGGCCGGCGACGATGGACGCTTCGTCCAGCTTCAGCTCCGCCAGGATGCCGGCGACCTCGAGCGGGTGCACCAGATACGGCTCACCCGACTTGCGCACCTGTCCCTGGTGGACCTTCGCAGAATACACGTAGGCCTTCTTGATGATGTCCAGGTCGGGGTCGGGGTGGTAGGCCGAGACCCGTTGTAGAATGTCGTTGAGCCGAATCATCCGGGTGAATTCATCGTAACCGGGGGATCACGGCCCGGCAATGGCGCTGCGCTGCGTCAAAATGCCAGTTTTGCATTTATTACGCGGGGTTCCGCGTCATGCAGTCGACCGATTCCCTTCGTTGACCCCCGGGAACCCACCCCTCTAACATCGGGCAGAATGTCCGCATTGTTGCTGTCGACTCTGGGCGTGGTCTGCCCCTCGTGCGACCTGTTCAATCCGCCCGCGTCAACGCGCTGCCCGGACTGCGGCATGGAGCTCGCTCCAGATGCCCGTCGTCCCGCGCCCGCCCACCGGCCGGCGGCGCCGACCGTTTCGCCTCGCTCTCCCGCTCCCCCTGCTCCAGCGG
>JBAWAM010000865.1:0-9125 GCA_049589315.1 Myxococcaceae bacterium | reverse complement strand
GGGCCCGGGAGGCTGGAGCACCGAAACGGTGAACGCAGTGACAAGGATGCATGCCAGCGCGACCTTCACCCTCGCCTTCGGAGCAGGGCTCGCCGGTAGACCTGTGGAGATGCGTTGGACCGGTATCTCGAGCACAGGAGCGAGGCCTTCCTCCTCCACGCCTTCGAGCTGTTGAGCCCAGCGCGCCGTTCGACGAGATCGTCATCCCGTTGCAGCAGCCGAACACCGCCGAGGAGATCCGGCGCCATTCGCCGACGGGTCGATTGCCCGTGTTGCGCGATGGCGACGCCATGGTCTGGCACTCGCTGGTCATCTGCGAGTACCTCGCCGAGCGATTTCCCGAAGCGCGGCAGTGGCCGGAGGATCCGACGGCGAGGGCGCATGCCCGCTCGATCTCGGCAGAGATGCACTCCGGGTTCGCGTCGGTGCGGCAGAACCTGGGGATGAACGTCCGGACTCGGAAAATGCGTGAGTTGAACCCGGAGACCGAGCGCGAGATCGCCCGCATTGTCGCGCTGTGGAGCGAGGCGCGGACCCGCTTCGGCTCCGATCGAGGGCTCACGGTCCTCGCCGGCCACGTTCCGGCGGGGAGCGCTGACCAACCTGCTCAACCCCTAGGCCTACCTCTTCATGCTGGCGGTGTTCCCGCAGTTCCTGCGGCCCGAGTACGGGCCCACGTGGGTTCAGGCCGTCGTGCTCGAGACGATTATCGCGCTCGTGGGGGACCAGGCGCGCACCTGGCTCGAGACGAGGCCCAAGGTGAGCGCCGGTGTCGGCCGGGCCATCGGCGTGCTGATGATGGTCGTCGCGGTCCTCTCGGTCTTCACGGACTGGAGGAGCACTTGAGCGTGCGTCCCATACGTGGCACGCCGGCATGGGATGTCAAAGATACTTGACATGGCTGGGAGGTGCTTGGTACCTCTCGTGTCAAACTTCTTTGACATGGGGTGGAGATGTCCTTCGACGAGAAGCGGGCGTGGATCTACGGGGCGATCACGTTCGTCGTGGCGGCGGTCTACTTCGCGGTGGTGCTCGGCCAGCGCGAGAGCACGCCCGTCACGGACATCGCGTATGTCGGGCCGCTCCTCATGGCAGTGGGCATTGCCATCGCGGTGAACATCGCGGCGAACGTGGTGGCCGCGGTCATGTCTCCTGAAGAAGCAGGTCAGCGGGACGAGCGGGACATCGCCATCCGGCGGTTCGGTCAGTTCATCGAGTACTACGTCCTCGTCGTCGGCGTCGTCGCTGCGCTCGGCCTGACGATGGCGAAGCTCGAGCACTTCTGGATCGCCAACGGCATCTACCTGGCATTCGTGATGTCATCGCTCCTGGGCTCCGGCGCGAGGATCGTCGGCTACCGCCGCGAGGTACCTCCGTGGTGAAGCCGACGAGGGTCACGAACGCAATTCGCACCCTCAGAGATGCCCATGGAGGGATGACCCAGGCGGCGCTCGCGGAGCACATCGGCGTGACCCGCCAGACCATCATCGCCATCGAGCAAGGCCGCTACTCGCCATCGCTCGAGATGGCGTTCCAGATCGCCCGGGTCTTCAAGGTGCCTCTCGAGGTCGTGTTCCAGTACCCGGACGACGCGCGACGCAAATGACGAAGAAGTACCAGTGCAGGCCGACTCGAGTTCTCGCTCAGGCTCCAAGGAGGATGTCGCATGAAAGCAATCGTGTACGACGTGTATGGCCCGCCCGATGTGCTGTCGGTTCAGGAGGTCGCGAAGCCCGAACCCCGGGAACACGAGCTCCTGATTCGCGTGCGTGCGGCAGCAGTGACCACGGCAGACTGCGCTGCTCGCAAAGGGGACCCCTTCATCACCCGGCTGGCGTTCGGTCTCACGAAACCGAAGAACCGGGTCCTCGGGACCGAGCTCGCAGGTGACGTCGAGGCTGTGGGGAAGGGCGTCACGCGCTTCAGGCCCGGCGACGAGATTTACGCCGCGACTGGCGCGGCGTTCGGGGCTCATGCCGAGTACCTGTGCCTCCCCGAAGACGGAGCGGTCGCGCTCAAGCCGTCGAACCTGGGCTACGAGGAGGCCGCTGCCCTCTGTGAGGGCCCGATGACCGCCTTGCCCTTCCTCCGGGACGAGGGCCGCGTCCAGCGAGGACAGACGGTCCTCATCAACGGCGCTTCGGGGAGCGTCGGGACGGCGGCGGTCCAGCTGGCCAAGGACTTCGGCGCGGTCGTCATCGGAGTCTGCAGCACGCGGAACGTCGAGCTGGTGCGCTCCCTCGGAGCAGACGAGGTCATCGACTACACGCGTGAAGACTTCACCCGACGGCGGAGCGCCTATGACGTGGTCTTCGATGCCGTGGGCAAGAGCTCCTTCTCGCGCTGCAAGGACTCGCTGCGGCCGAGTGGGGTCTATCTCTCCACCGTTCCCACGCTGACCACGGGGCTCCACGTGTTGTGGACGCGGTTCTTCGGCGGCAAGAAGGCGCGCCTCGCCTTCACGGGGCTGAGGCCACCGGGTGAGAAGAGCCGGGACCTCGAGTACCTCCGGGAGCTGGCCGAGGCGGGACGGATCCGGGCCGTGATCGATCGACGCTACCCGTGGGAGGACAGCGCCCAGGCACACCGGTACGTCGACGAGGGGCACAAGACGGGCACCGTGCTCCTCACCGCCGTCGACGAGCGGCTCTAGGTATTGCCGTTGGAACGCTTCCGGAGGATCTGCTGCAGGAGCTGACGCGAGATGTGCAACAGCTTCGAAGCGCCGCGGATGCTCCCATTGGCCCGCGCAAGTGCTTCGTCGACCACCGTGTCGCGAACGAGATCCTCCAGGGTGTGCAGCGCCATCCCGCCCACGCTGGCTCGAAGCGCGGCGTTCAGCCCAGGCGGGCTCGCAATCGTCTCGGACCAGAGCGCCTCGAGCTGTGCGAGGTCGAGCGGCTTCGGGAGGAACGCACGAACGCCGCCCTGCGCCAGGCGGAACGCCTCCACCGGCGTCGCGGCACCGCTAATGGCGATGACGTGCGGCAGCGATTCCAGGGCACGGATATCGGGCAGCAGCGAAGCGCCGTCCCCGTCTGGCAGGGCCACGTCGAGGATGATCGCGTCCGGTTGCTCTCGGCTGAGGATGTCTCGTGCAGCCGCCAGACCTCCGGCCAGCGAGATCTTCACGGCACGCGAGAGGAACACCTCGCGCAGGGTCGAGGCGAGCCGCTCCGAGTCCTCGACGATGAGCAGGTGCCGGACGAGCCGCATTGTGTGGCAACGTAGCATGCATGCTCGAGGCGCCGCCGCCCGCGCCGTCCCACGTGATTGCCCGACGCCTGCTCGCGAATGCCGCGAACGGTGGAGAGGCCATCGTCAGCCTCGCCCGCGCAGTCTTCTGTGCCGTGGTGCTGCTGCGCTTCCTGCTGGTGGGCGGTGCCTCCTCGCCCGGCGGAACGGTGCGAGCGCTGCTCGAGCTTCCGGTGTTGTCCCTGGCAATTTTCGGCTCCATCGCTGCCTGGCTTGCCGCGCGCCGGGGCCTGTTCGGGATCCGGGCGCTCGTGGGCTCCACCGTCTTCGATGCGGTGGTGTGCTTCGCGTCACTGCTCTCCACCGTCCTCTGCCCGGAGGTGACGTACACGGGGCTGCTCCGGAGCCCGGATCCTGCTGCGGTCATCGCCGTGGTGTTCGTGACCGCGCTGCGCCTGACGCCCTGGGCCGCATGGGTGGGAACCGTCGTGAACCTCGCCCTGCTGCTGCTGCTGATCGCGCTGGACGGGGCGCTGAACTCAGCGCAGGTGACCTACGGCGCCAGCGAAGTGGCGCTGCTGCTCGTCTTCATCGGCATCGGCGGCGTGGTGGCCTCCTTCGCGTGCACCGTGGCGCGCAAGATGGTGCTGCGGTCGGGGGAGGAGAGCGCCCGGATGGCACGGGCGCGGTGGCAGCTCGGCTTGCTGCTCCGCGAGCACCACGACGTCCGCACCCTGCTTTCTTCCGCGAAGCTCCGCGCCCACCTGATCCTCCGTCACGCGAATCCAGAGCCGACGGGCCGGCACGCGCGCGAGCTCTCGGAGGATCTCTCCGCGCTGGGTGAGGCGATCGAGAACGTGAAGGTGCGGGCCTGGGGTGAGCTGGCCACGGCCGAGGGCCTGCTGGCAGTCGATGTCGCCGACGCGTTACAGCGCTGCGCGGCCGTCATCCGCGCTCGTTTCCCCGAGGTGCGCATCGAGGTGCGCATCGAGGTCGGCCCGCTCCCGGCGGCTGCGCACGCCCTGATCGCCGGTGGCGAGCGAGGGATGATGCACGTGCTGGCCAACCTGCTCACGAACGCCTGCGAGGGTGACGGGGCCAGCGGTGCGTTGCGCGTCCAGGTGGACCTCACCCTGGAGCCGTCCCTGCGGCAGCTCCAGGTCCGGATCGTGGACGACGGTCCCGGCTTCAAGGCCGGCTTGCTCGAGGCTGAGCGCCCCGGTGGCATCACCACGAAGGCGCAGGGCTCGGGGCTCGGCTTGCTGTTGGTGGCCACGCTCGTCGAAGCGAGTGGAGGCCGCTTCCGCGCCCGGAACACGCAGACTGGCGGCGCACAGGTGGAGATCACCCTCCCTGCGGCCGCCGCCTCGTCAGGAGCCTGAGTGCGGATCAGCGCCGGTAGGTCTGGCTCTCGTGACCGATGCTGAAGTCCGGGGTGCGCATGATCCGCTGGCCACCGTCGCTCTCGAGCTCGATGGAGCCCTTCCAGTAGTCGCGCGCGCAGCCGAAGCAGTCGTTGGAGAAGTGGCGGACCTTCACGGCAACCACGTCCTCGAGCCGGGTCGTTCCCGGCATCCGGATACTCACCTGCCCCTGGGCATTGGCGCCCTTGGCCAGGTTCGTGATCTCCACCTCCTGGAGGGTGCCGGAGCGCAGCTGCACGCTCAGCCACGCGCGAGCGCCGTCCCTCACGTCATCGCTGGTGGTTCGCACCGTCGCCATGACCGTGCGGAAGGTCCGGGGCGTGGAAGCTTGCAGTCTCCTGCCGACCGACTCGGCACGCTCCCACATCACGGCGACGCCCTCCGCGCCGTCGTAGAGCTTGTGAACGATGTCTGCTCCGCCGTCGTTCTCGACGTGCCGCAGGAAGTCCGGGAACAGCCCGATGTGAGCGACCCCCGCCTGGTTGTAGTTCCACGAGACGCTGCCCATGCGCGCCATCGGGAAGGTACTGGAGTACTGGACGCACCGGTCGCCGGGCGCGCAGCCGTCGGCTCTGGGCATCACCACGAAGCCATTGATGTCCGAGCCGAGGTTGATCGACAGATCGGGCGCAGCGCGGAGCGCCTTCCGTACCGAATCCACGAAGCCACTCGCCGTCGAGTCACCGAAACCGATCCCGACGACGCCCTGGCGCGCCGCGATGGCCCGGTACTGCGCCGCCGTGCGCGAGTTCTCGTGGATGTGGGGATTGCTCCTGTTGGTGTCACGCAGGCCGTTGTGCCCCGACACGACCGGGTATCCGCCCGGCTTCCGCGCCGCATGGGCGAGGATCTCGTCGACGGTGCGCTGGGAGCCGTGATCGACGTCAATGATCATGCCCCTCGCCATCATCTCGTCCAGCGCGAAGCGGCCGAGCTCCGTCAGGCTGCGCGCGTTCTTGTAGCCGAGCCCACTGGCGCAGTTCGGCACCGGGAAGCTACCGCCCGCATCGCCAATGGCGAAGGTCTTGATGACGTCCCAGCCGTGCGAGAAGCGGGTCGTGATCACGTCCTCGCGTGTGGCGCAGATGATCTCCGGCCACTGGCCGAACTGGTACTTCGAGGCGCGCGGGAACTCGGCCTCGTACATCGCGGTTCCACCGAAGTGGTTGTCGATCACGTGGACGGGGAAGATGTAGCGGATGCCCTCGCGGTAGAGCTCGTCGATCTCCGCCTTCACCTCGGCGCGCGTCGGAGCGCGCTTCGACCAGGCGAAGTTGCCGATGTCGTCGAGCTCGGCGCCGAGGATGATGGCGAGCTTGTCCTGCTGGACGATGCGGCGGAGGTCGGCCGCCGAGTCCGCGATCTCCATCCAGGTGCGGTGCGCACCGACCATCCGCCGCATCTCGGCGGTCTGCAGGCGGCCGGTCGCCTTGTCGTCGTAGGGCTGGTTGCCCTCGAGCCCCTTGGCGAGGGTCATGCTGTTGACCGAGAGGGCGACCATGACGCGGAGGCCGCCCTCGTGGGCGCGCTTGATCCAGTCGATCCACATCTGCTGGTGGATGATGTCGTTGTACTTCGGCCACTTCGTGAAGGCCGGATAGCCGGGAGGGTGGGAGACGTCGTGGGGCTTGCTGGTGCTCTTCCCGTCCTCGAAGCCGTTGATCACCAGCCGGCGGATGTGATTCCCGCACTTGTTCTTGAGCGCGTCGTGACCCGCGTGCGAGCTGTAGCAGGAGCCGAGCGCCTCCTCGATGCTCGCCGCCCTCCGCGGGGCGTCGTTGCACGTGGCGCCCGAGAGACCGACGCCGCGCTCGTCGTAGATCGCCCCCGCGGGCATGAGTACTCCCACGTCGGGCGCACCATGCATCAGCTTCCCTCCCATCGCGAGATGCGACATCGGGTGCGTGTGCAGATCGACCAGGCCCCGGAGCTTGCCCCCCGAGTTGAGCTTCCGCTGGAAGATCGGTGATGCGGGAGCGACCGGCCGGACGGGCGAAGGGACCACGAGAGGTCCAGGCACCGGCAGTGGCACCCGCTCCCCCTCGATCCGGGTGCCCGGCTTCAGCACCGCTCCCTGCGCGAGCGCGCCCTGCGAGGCGAACAGCGTTGTGAGCGCCAACACCACGCTCGGTACGGTCACCTGAACGGCTGAGATACGCATCGCAAGCCTCCCCCATTGATTGGCGCGGTGCTGCGTACTCCGCGGTGGCCGCTCGCGACAGTGCAAGAGTTCTTGCAGGGGCGCCCCGAAGTGAGTCTGCTGCGGAGGCGCAGCCTGGCCCGGATCGCCACGGGCGAGGGGTGGAGGTCCCCGCGCTGCGCGTCCTCTACGAAGCTGCGGTGCAGCTGCCGGAGGGCTTCACCAACATGAAGCGGCCGCACAAGCCGCGCGAGATGAACGCCGACGCGGACGAGATTCGCAACCGCGCCGACGACGAGCGTCTCGAGTGCGGCGCCGGCGCGTTTGCCTCCGTGGCAGTGCCAGGCAGGGGGTCGGCATCACCTTGGCGCGAAGGCTGGAGTTGGGAGCAAACACCCCGTGGAACCTGGTGAGGTTGAACCTGGGAGGGCTGAGGGACTCTCCTGGGCGTCCAAAACGAGACGGGCCAGCGCCAGGGAGATGCCGCGCGTTCGAGTTACGAACCGGCGGCGACCCCAGCCACGCCCGGCCCGGCGTGCATACGAGAAGGTCGGCTTCGGCCGCGAAATCCCCTCCGTGTCGCTGTACAGGCTCTTGTGAATAAGCGCCCAGTCCCCACGTCGAGGGCGCGTGGTCCCGTCAGCAGGAGAACGAGTGGAGAGGGTTCTCAGAACATGTTTGCGCGTGCTGGGCTGGGTGGGGTTCGGCCTCGGCGTCCTGTTTGCCGTCATCGCGATCGACCTCTTTGAGGATTTCGCGAACGGCGACGTGGCGTCCTACATTTTCGTGCTCGCAACGGTCATCATTGCGGTCGGCATGGGGTTCGGCGGTTTCGCCCTTCTCGCCGGAGCGAACGCCGGTCAGCGCGAGCGCAATCGTCGCTCAGACCTGCTGAGGGCGCTTGGGCTGATGATGTTGGCCATTGCCTACGTTCTTGGTGAGGACGCCCTCGGGACCGCCAGGTATCTGGCGGACATCGGGCCGATGGAAGACGTCTCCAGGCTTCTGGTCGTGTCCCTCAAGGGAGTAGGAGTGATCGTGCTCTCGTGCCTCGGGCTCGTTCTCCTCATCACCGGGCGGACGCCATGGAGGCGCCTCGAGGCGCACCAAAGCTGAAGCGCCGGCCCCCCGAGAGGGCACCTCCCTGGTGCTCAACTGGGTAGTGGGCCCGCTGCTGATGGTGGCCCTGGCATGCGAATCAAGGGCGCGGACTCGTTCTCCGACACTGTGAGCCTGGAGGGTATTGTTCGATTCCTGGGAATCGGCCGACACCCTCGTCCAATCGCTTCACTGCCACGCTTCCGGCATGAGCTCCGCCCACGTCGACGGACTGGCTTGGAGGATGCGATGGCTCAGGCTGACCAGCGCGAGCAACTCGAGTTCACAGCAGTGCTGCCCGAAGACATCGAATGGAAGTCGCTCCCGACGCTTCCACCCGGGGTCAAGCTCGCCGTCGTCGTGAATCATCCCTCCGAGCCCCGGCCCTACGCGATCCGGGTGAAAGTGCCGTCCGACACGAAGGTGATGCCGCACAGGCACCCGGAGGACAGGATTTATACGGTCATTTCCGGTGTCTTCTATCTGGGCCTGGGCGACGAGTTCGATGGCGACGCGGTCAAGGCGTATCCGCCCGGCAGCGTCCTCGTCCTCCCCGGCAATACCTCCCACTTCCACTGGGCGAAGTCCGGCGAGTACGTCACCCAGATCATGGCCGTTGGTCCGGTGCCCCTCGTGGCCGCCTGAATTTGCGAGGTGCGTCGATCAACGTGCGTCCGCACGTGCTCGCCCGTTACGTCTCCGCTCACGACCGTCCGGCCACCGGCGACAGGTCGAGGTATCTGCGTCCGAAGGCCGTGGTCCATAAGGAGGATAGCCGCCGGTCGGTGAGCTGGGGCGGTGGAATGGGCGTGGGTTGAGCGGGAAACCGCTCCCTGCGGATGGCCTTGGCGGCGAGGCTCCCAGCTCTCGCCGAAGATCGCGTTCAACGGTTCGGTCTACCTGGTCGTATGGCTTTCTGCGTTCCGGACGGCGCGCGCCCACGCAGGCTTCGGCTTCTCCGGATTCGCGCTCTCAGCTGAGCGGCTTCAGCGAAGCCGGGAGAGGCGCGCCCGTCACCCAGGCGCGGGTGGTCTGGGTGAACAGGTCGGGCGCCTCCAGGCTCCACACGTGCCCGCAGCCCGGCACCATCACGCCGCGCGCGCCCTCGATCCGCTGCACCAGCGTCATGGCGGCCCGCCTGGCGACGACGGTCTCGCGCCCGCCCACCGCGACCAATGTGGGCGCCGTCGCCTTCGAGGGAAGCTGCATCCCCATGAGCGCGCGCGTGTAGGTCGATAAGGATGATAGCCGCCGGTCGGTGAGGTGGG
>JBAWAM010000864.1:0-9229 GCA_049589315.1 Myxococcaceae bacterium | reverse complement strand
ACCCGAAGCTCCGCTCCGGGCTCGCGGCGTACCGGCGCCTGGTCGGCACGGAGCGTCTGGTGTTGTGCCGGCACGAGCTTGTGTGCCCTGGGAAGGTTGACCCAGAGCTGGAGCAGATGGACCGTCTGACCGGCTGCGGGCACCTCGTTGTGGACCAGCCCTCGCCCGGCGGTCAGCCACTGTGCGTCGCCCGGGACGATCGTCCCCTTGTTGCCGTGGTTGTCGTAGTGCTCGACCGTGCCTTCGAGGACGAAGGTGACCGTCTCGATCCCACGATGCGGATGGACGTCGAACACACCCCGCGGGAACCAGTCCTCCATCAGCAGTAGGAAGGGGTCCGTGGCAGCCCAGTTCCCGGGCGGAACGAGCGGGCGTACACGATGCACATCGCTCATGCCTCGTTCGACGGGTGGACTTTCGATTCGTGCGACATCACGTCGAGAGGAATCCATCCGTCCGGCGGCGACGGAGGCCGTTGCCGTGGCCCCGGCGGCGGCGATCAGCTTGAGGGCGTTTCTTCGATTCATTTGATCCTCCGGGGCGGTGGCCCGTAGCGGCCTGACCTGTACTCGTCCATCACGCGGACGATGTCCGCTGGCGTATCGCCGATGAAGGGCCCGTAGCTGACGAGCGGATCGTGCTGGGGCTGTCCTGCGTACAGGATGACGCGTGCACGGGTGCTGCCGGTGCCGACGATCCGGATCGTGCTCACACCGTCTGTGCTCGGGCGGTCCAGCCAACCCGCCTGTCCCGGGCGCAGCTCCGTCGCGTCCGGTCCCACCGCGATGGCCCCGTCGAGCACGTAGAAGAAGCCGTTGTACGACGCGGGCAGGTCCTGCTCCACGCCCGCTCCCGGCTCGAGGAGGAACTCGGCGAGCGTCACCGGCACGTAGTTGAGCGTCGGCGAGCGCACCTCGCCCGAAGTCCCGCTGTACAGCCGAACCTCCACGCCCGGCTCGCGCCGCACGGGGAGCTCCGCGTATTCGAGGTCCTGGTAGCCGGGCGGTGCCCAGCGCTGGGCTTTGGGGAGGGTGACCCACAGCTGGAGGATCCGCGCCTGTCCCGCATGCTCCAGGCCCTCGCCATGGACGACACCCCTGCCCGCGGTCATCCACTGCACGTCCCCGGGCCCGAGCCTCCCGTCGTCGTGGACGAACGAACCCTTCAACACCAGCGTGACGGTTTCGAAGCCGGCGTGCGGATGCGGCCCGCCGATGGGCTGCCCGTCGATGCGGTCATCCATGAGCAGGATGAAGGGGTCCGTATCCCCGTAATTCTCGGAGCCCAGGACGGGGACGACCGTGTGCGCCGGGCCGAACTGTCCCGGAGCCGGTGGAGGAAGGGTGACGACACGCGCGAGGTGCCGAACGAGGGGCGGAGATGACGAGGTGGCGGAGTTCATAGATGCATTTCGATATATCAAAGTAAGTGAGGCGCTCCCCTGCTGCGGAAGCGCGCCGGAGATCAGGGTGAACGGTTCGAGGGGGAAACTTTCTGCGCGGCCCTGCGGGTACTGGTGGAGCGGGCAAGGACGCGCGTGGTGAGCAGCCCCGACACAGCGGCGAGGAGCTGCCGGTCCACCGACGCGAACCCGTGCTGCCCCTCTCGTCGGATGACGATGACGCCCGCGTCGGTGAGGATCTTGAGGTGGTGTGAGATCGTGGGCTGCGTGAGGTCGAATTTCTCGGCGATTTGCCCGCAGGACAGCTCGCCGGCATCGGCGATCTCCTGGATCATCCGGAACCGCTTTGGGTCCGCCAGGGCCTTGAACACCCGGACCAGCCGTGCGTCGTCGATGGAAGGGCGACCGAGATTCATCGAAGTTCTTCTAACTGTCGGGCCGTCTGCGGTCAACCCGTGCTGCCCCTCGCCGCTCGAGGAGCAGCCTGGTTGAGGGAGCTACCGCCGCGCCAGATAGTCCTGCAGCGCCTTCACCGGCAGCTCGCCATGGGCGAGCGCCTCGAGTCCGGCCACCACCATCCGCGCTGCCTGCACGGTGGTGTAGTACGGGATCCCGAGCATCAGGGACTCGCGCCGGATGGAGAAGGAGTCGGAGACCTCCTTCTTCCCGATGGTGGTGTTGATCACCAGGGACACGTCGCCGTCGACGATCTTGTCCACCACGTGGGGACGGCCCTCGGTCACCTTGAGCACGGATTCGTTCGCGATGCCCTTGGTCGCCAGATACCGGCTGGTTCCACCGGTGGCGATGAGGGTGAAGCCGAGCGCGCACAGGCGCCGGGCCAGGTCCACCACTGCGGGCTTGTCCTCGTCCTTCACCGAGATGAAGACCTTGCCGCTCTTCGGCAGCTTCACCCCCGCCGCGAGCTGGGATTTCGCGAAGGCCGCCGGCCAGTCGCTGGCGAGTCCCATCACCTCGCCGGTCGACTTCATCTCCGGCCCGAGGATCACGTCCACGCCGGTGAACCGGGCGAACGGGAAGACGGACTCCTTCACCGCGACGTGCTGGATCTCCGCTTCCTGGGTGTAGCCGAGCTCTTCGAGGGTCTTCCCGACCATGACGAGCGCGGCAAGCTTCGCCAGCGGGACGCCGGTCGCCTTCGCCACGAACGGCACGGTGCGCGACGCGCGCGGGTTCACCTCGAGGATGAAGATGGCCTTCCCCTGGACGGCGAACTGCACGTTCATCAGCCCGACCACGCCGAGTTCACGCGCCAGCGCAGTCGCTTGATCCTTCATTCGTTCGACGACGTCCGGCGTCAGCGAGTGCGGAGGCAGGGTCGCGGCCGCGTCGCCCGAATGAACACCCGCCTCCTGGATGTGCTCCATCACGCCGCCAATCAGCACGCGGCCGGTCCGGTCGGCGATGAGATCCAGGTCGACCTCGGTCGCCTCCTTGAGGAAGCGATCAATCAGCACGGGGTGCTCGGGAGAGGCCTTCACCGCCTCGCGCATGTACCGCTCCAGCGAGGTCTGGTCGTAGACGGTCTCCATCGCCCGGCCACCGAGCACGTACGACGGCCGCACCATCACCGGATAGCCGATGCGCTCGGCCACGCGATACGCCTCCTCGGGCGAACGGGCGATGCCGTTCTCGGGCTGCCGCAGTCCGAGCTTCTCGATGAGCTGCGAGAACCGCTCGCGATCCTCGGCGCGGTCGATCGCGTCGGGCGTGGTGCCCAGGATGGGCAGCCCGGCCCTCTCCAGCTCGACGGAGAGCCGCAGCGGAGTCTGTCCGCCGAACTGCACGATCGCGCCGAGGGGCTTCTCACGCTCGGAGATCGCCAGCACGTCCTCGATGGTGAGCGGCTCGAAGTACAGCCGGTCCGAGGTGTCGTAGTCGGTCGAGACGGTCTCGGGGTTGCAGTTGACCATCACGGTCTCGAGCCCGGCCTCGCGCAGCGCGAACGATGCGTGCACGCAGCAGTAGTCGAACTCGATCCCCTGCCCGATCCGGATGGGACCGCTGCCGAGGATCAGCACCTTCTTGCGATCGGACGGAGGCGCCTCGTCCTCCTCCTCGTACGTCGAGTAGAGGTACGGCGTGTACGCCTCGAACTCGGCTGCGCAGGTGTCGACCCGCTTGTAGACCGGCGTGATTCCGCGGGATTTGCGGTGCGTGCGGATCGCCTCCTCGGGCGTCTTCAGCAGTTGCGCGAGGTAGTGATCGGAGAACCCGTGCGACTTGGCGGTGCGGAGGACTTCGTCGGGGATCTTGTTGATGCTCCCGAACTCGGCGAGCCCACGCGCCTCCTGCACCAGCTCGCGGATGTGCCGCAGGAACCAGGGATCGATTGCGGAGAGCGCGTACACCTGCTCCACGCTCATCCCTTCGCGGAACGCCTGCGCCACGTACCAGGGGCGCTCGGGCCGCGGGATCCGCAGCGCGTCCTCGAGCGCCTGACGACGCTCGGTGGGATCGGCGGGCAGCTCCGGCGACTCGAGCGCGAACCGGCCCTGCTCCATCGACCGCATCGCCTTGAGGTACGCCTCCTTGAAGGTGCGCCCCATCGACATGGCCTCGCCCACCGAGCGCATGCTGGTGGTGAGGGTGCGGTTGGTGTTCGGGAACTTCTCGAAGTTGAACCGCGGCACCTTCACCACGACGTAGTCGATGGTCGGCTCGAACGACGCCGGGGTGTCACGGGTGATGTCGTTGCGCAGCTCGTCCAGCGTGTAGCCCAGCGCGAGCTTCGCGGCGATCTTGGCGATGGGATAGCCGGTCGCCTTCGACGCCAGCGCGGAGGAACGGGACACGCGCGGGTTCATCTCTATGACGACGATGCGCCCGTCCTTCGGGTTCACCCCGAACTGGATGTTGGACCCGCCGGTGTCGACCCCGATCTCCCGGATGATCTTGAGAGACGCTTCGCGGAGGCGCTGGTACTCCTTGTCGGTGAGCGTCTGGGCAGGCGCGACGGTGATCGAGTCACCGGTGTGCACGCCCATGGGATCGAAATTCTCGATCGAGCAGACGATGATCACGTTGTCCGCGCTATCGCGGACGACCTCGAGCTCGAACTCCTTCCAGCCGAGGACGGACTCTTCGACCAGGATGGTCGACGTGGGGCTCGCCTTCAGGCCGGCCCGGCAGATGGCCTCGAACTCGTCCCGGTTGTAGGCGATGCCTCCGCCGGTGCCGCCGAGGGTGAAGCTGGGGCGGATGATCGCGGGGAAGCCGATGTCCTCCGCCGCCTTCATCGCGTCGGTGAGCGTGGTCGCATACGCGCTCCTCGGCAGCGCGATGCCGATCTTCTCCATCGCTGCCTTGAAGAGCTGGCGATCCTCGGCCTTGTTGATGGCCTCGAGGGAGGCGCCGATCAGACGAACGCCGTACTTCTCGAGAATGCCCTGCTCGGCCAGCGCCTTGGCGAGGTTCAGCGCCGTCTGGCCTCCCATCGTCGGAAGCACGGAGTCGGGCTTCTCCAGCCGGATGATCTTCTCGGCGGCGTCGACGGTGATGGGCTCGATGTACGTCCGATGCGCCAGGTCGGGATCCGTCATGATCGTCGCCGGATTGCTGTTCAGGAGGACGACCTCGACTCCCTCCTCCTTCAACGCCTTGATCGCCTGCGTTCCGGAGTAGTCGAACTCGCACGCCTGACCGATGACGATCGGGCCCGAGCCAATGACGAGGACCTTCTTGATGTCACTGCGCTTTGGCATCGGGCGGCCCCCATAGCATGTTCGTGATTTAGCGCGAGCACCACGTGCGGAGGCGCCACGCGGCTCGGAGAACAGGCGCGCGGGGGCGTTTGAATCCGGGGCTTGAGCCCTGCGGCTCGGATGGGTGGAGTGCAGGCGGGCTACCACGGTCACCAGCACAGGGCCCGGCAACCGGGAGCAGGCCCCTACTTCACCTCGTCGCCGGTGAAGCAGTTCATCATCCGGACGATGCCGGCGACGGCCTCGGCGCGGGTGGCCGGCTTCGTCGGCTCGAACTTCATGGTCCAGTACGAGCGCGGCTCGACGGCATGGCAGAAGCCGAACGCGGTCTCGATCTTCTGGTGCGCCCAGTAGCTGGAGGCCACGTCGGTGAAGACGGGCGTCTCGAACGTGCTCAGCGGCCACCGCGCGGCGTTCACCAGGAACGCGGCGAGCTCGGCGCGCGTCACGCTGTTGTTCGGCCGGAAGGTGCCATCGGTGTACCCGCTGAGCAGGCCGCGCGCACGACCGGTCTCGACAACCTGGTAGAACCAATCGGTCTTCTTCACGTCGGAGAACGACGGCGTCGCCGGATTGGCCAGCGGTACGCCGAGCGCGCGCACGAGCAGCGACACCAGCTCAACGCGGGTCAGCACGTTGTTCGGCTTGAACGTCCCATCCGCGTAGCCGGAGGTGATGCCCAGCGCCTTCGCCATCGCGATGTGATTCGCCAGCTGGTGGGTGCCAATGTCCTTGAACGCGGTGTTCGGCGCGGCGACGTTCAGCCTGTACGAGTTCCCCGGTCCGTTCGGGCCGACGTGACCGTCCCGGAGGTCCTGGAAGCCGCCGGAGCAGTTGGGGCACGCCACGCGGATGCGCACGGGCAGCCGCTCGTTGCTGTAGTTGATCGAGGTCGTCGCCACGATCTGGTCAATCAACAGCGAGGTGTAGCCCGAGCCGAGGTTGTAGGTGTTCAGCTCGGAGGAGAACCGCGCCTCGAGGTAGTCACCCTGCGCGGTCTTCTTGCGCTCGACGGACGCCTCCCAGTTCGGAGCAGGCTTCGTCCCCGCGGGGAGCAGCGACATGAACTTCGGCAGGCGCGCCCCGACGGTGAGGTCCGCCAGTTCGTCCTGCGGCGATCCAACGCCACCGCCGTTGCCCCAGGCGATCTGCGGAACGATCTTCTCACCGTTGACCTTCGCGAGGACCATGAAGGTCAGGTTCTCGGTGGTCCAATCCCCGGCGAGGCTGGGGCCGACGTCGTAGTTGAACCGGTAGCGGCCGCTCCCGATGGAGGTCAGCGCCGGCTTCGTCTCGTAGCGGGGGACCTGGTTGAAGGCCTTCACGACGATCTTGTGCGGCAGCGAGGGCGCGGACAGGACGTAGTTGCCGTTCGCGGCGGTCTTCGTGCGTCCGGTCTGCCGGCCCTGCGAATCGAGCGCGATCACGAACGCCCCGGCCAGAGGCTGCGACATGGCGTCGATCCGACCTTCGATCTTGATTCCGAGGGTCTGGGTCGTTTCGTCGAGCAACTCGGGGGAGGACCCGTCGAAGTCGGGGCCACAGGCGAACAGGAACATTGCAATAAACGAGGACGAGAGGATTTTGAGATGTCGCATAAGTAGGCCCTTGTGGGTTCGGGTGTGCGACCTACTTCAGTACACTCAAAAAAATCAAGGCACCCCCCAGGCAAATGTCTGGGCTACGAAGGTTTCCGATGACTTGGAGCTCCGAGCAGATGGTCGAGCAGGCCTTCTCCCGAGCCGCCGGCGCGCCGCTGGTGCCGGGTAACCGGGTCGTGCTGCTCAGGGACGCAGCGGAGAACTACCCGGCGTGGCTGGAAGCGATCCGCGCTGCCCAGAAGCGCATCTACTTCGAGAACTACATCTTCGCAGACGACCACGTGGGCCGTGAGTTCGCCGAAGCCCTGGCCGAGCGCGCCCGCGCGGGTGTCCGTGTCCTCGTGGTCAGGGATTGGCTCGGCAGTCGCTCCAGCCATCGCAGCGAGCTGTGGAACGCGCTGGAGGAGTCCGGCGTCCGGACGCGCGTCTTCAATCCTCCTCGATGGACCGATCCGACGGCGTTCCTGACGCGGGATCACCGCAAGCTCGTGTGCGTGGACGGGCGCGTCGCCTTCGTCTCCGGGTTGTGTGTCAGCAAGAGCTGGCTCGGAGATCCCCAGTCCCACATCCCTCCCTGGCGTGACGCCGGCGTCGAGGTGGAAGGTCCCGCGGTGGAGTTCATCGAACGGGCGTTCCGACGCGTGTGGGCGACGACCGGCGCCGCCCTGCCCGAACCAGCCCCGGAGCCTTTCGACGGCGCGCTGCCGGTGCAGCCGGGAAACGTTCAACTTCGGGTCATCGCGACGGAGCCATCCAACGCGGGGCTCTTCCGACTCGACCAGGTCATCGCGGTCGCCGCGCGCAGGACGCTGTGGCTCACCGACGCGTACTTCGTCAACGTCGGCCCGTACGTCCAGGCGCTCAAGTCCGCCGCACGAGACGGCGTCGACGTACGTCTGCTCGTTCCTGGCGCCACCGACATCCCTGCGCTGAGCCCGATCTCCCGCGCCGGCTATCGCCCGCTCCTCGAGGCCGGCGTGCGGATCTTCGAGTGGAACGGCTCGATGCTCCACGCGAAGACCTCCGTCTCCGACGGACGGTGGTGCAGGATCGGCTCCTCCAACCTCAACCTCGCCAGCTTCATCGCCAACTACGAACTCGACCTCGCAATAGAGGACGAGGCCTTCGGCGCAAGGATGGAGGCGACCTATCTCGACGACCTCCAGCATTCGACGGAGATCGTGCTGGGGCGGCGCAGACGCCTCGTGAAGACGGAAGCTGTCGCGCATCCGGGCGCGGCCGCATCCGGCGGATCCCGCGCTTCCGCCGCGGCGGTCGGTGCGCTCCGTGTCGCCGGAGCGGTGGGCTCCGCGGTGAGGAGTCGCCGCTATCCCGAAACCGCGGACAGGAAGGTCGTGCGTCGGCTTGCGCTGACGCTCCTCGCCCTCGGCCTGGTCGCGGCGATCTGGCCACGCCCGGTCGGGTGGGTAATCTCCGCGATCGCCCTGTGGTTCTCGGTCGTGCTCCTGATCAAGGCATCCCGGAAGAGCTCCAGCTCAGATCCCAAGGACTAGACCCGCGTCGCGCAATTCATTCCCCTGGCGGTCGCCTTTCGCGCACGTCCTGCGTACGAACCCGGCGACCGAACGGACACCCCCAGGAAACTCGCGGACTTCGCCGTGGCACGCGATTCGCTACCTGGGGCGTCGAACGCGCACTGCGCACATCACGGAGGTCTCAAATGTCCTTCCCCACTGCCATCCACCACGGTGCGGACGCTGCTGCTCTCGCCGTCAAGGAGGATGAGGCTCGGCAACGCGCTGCCCGCGAGGCGGAGCGAATGCGCCACACACAGTTCCACGTCGCGGGTCGTGTCCTTCTGGCGATTGTCTTCGTCGTGAGCGGGATGGCGAAGCTCACCAACTTCGACGCCACGGTCGGGGCGATGGACACCGTCGGCGTCGCGAGCCCGAGCATGTTCCTGAGCATCGCGATCGCCATCGAACTGGTCTGCGGCGCCTTCCTCTTCGTGGGCTACCGGGTCCGGGCCACCGCGGTATTCCTCGCGGTGTATCTGGCCGCGGTGACCCTGCTCATCCACGGCGATCTCACCCTGTTCGCGAACCGCAACTTCGCCATCGCCAACGTCGGTCTGATCGGCGGCCTCATCGGGCTGATGTCGCACGGCGCCGGCAGGTGGAGCCTTGACGTGGTGCGCGCGAAGCAGGAGGCAAAGGCCTACGGCATCTGAAGAGCAGGCAGGCGCACCAGGCGGCGGATCCCGGTGTACGATGCGCCGCCATGCGTCGACTGACTTCCGCGCTCGTTCTCGCGCTCTGCACCACGCCCGCCCTTGCGCAGGAGTCCGAACCTGAGCCCACTCCGGCGGGGTCGCAGCCAACGCCTGCCGCCCCGCCCGCTGAGCCGGTGAAGGAGGAACCCGCGGCCGCAAAGGTGGAGGAGACGGCCGCGCCCGCGCGGGCGGCGGAGACGCCCCCCACCGCTGAGACGCCCCCGGCGGCGGCAGAAGCAGCCCCGGATACGACCCCATCGCCTGCGCC
>JBAWAM010000863.1:0-5959 GCA_049589315.1 Myxococcaceae bacterium | reverse complement strand
GGTCCTCCAGCGCGCGCCGCAGGACCTGCTGGAGCTCGTCCTCTTCGAGGCCGCGCAGGGCGACGACCCGGCAGCGGGAGAGGAGGGCCGCGTTGACCTCGAACGAGGGGTTCTCGGTGGTGGCGCCAATCAGGGTGACCGTCCCCCGCTCGACGTGGGGGAGCAGCGCGTCCTGCTGGGCCTTGTTGAAGCGGTGGATCTCGTCGACGAACAGGATCGTGCGCGTGCGGTGGGTGCGCCAGCGCTCCTGCGCGGTAGCGACCGACTCGCGGATCTCCTTCACGCCCGACATGACCGCCGACAGCGTCATGAACGCCGAGCCGGTGGCGCGGGCGATGACCTGGGCAAGGGTCGTCTTTCCGGTGCCGGGCGGGCCCCAGAGGATGAGCGAGGGCACCTTGTCCGACTGAATGGCCTTGCGGAGGAAGCGACCCTCTCCGGTGAGGTGTTCCTGACCCACATATTCGTCCAGGGTCCTGGGGCGCATCCGCTCCGCCAGCGGTTCGCGCTCGGCGGCGTCCTTCTCTGCTGCGTGGTCGAAGAGGTCCATCTCGGTTCGGTAATGAATAGCAGAGGCGTTCGGGAGTGGCAGCCTTGGGCGAACGGCCGGGCCGTGCCGCGGGGTCGGCAGCTGGCAGTTGGCAGTCAGCAGTCGGGTGCGCAGGGACCCATTGCGATGCCAGGCTGCCAGCTACCAGCCAGTCACGCCCGTCCGTCGTTTTGCGCTACAACCGACCTCCGTGAAGACGCTCGCGCTGGTGGCGAAGAAGGACACCCCTCAGGCAGTGGAGTTGGCCCGGGAGGTCCGGGTCCGCTTCCCCGACAAGACGGTGCTGGCTGAAGAGCACCTGGCGAAGGCCCTCGGTTGGGAGGTCGTGCCTGACGAGTTGGTCGGCAGCCAGGCGGACCTGGTGATCGTCCTCGGCGGGGACGGCACGCTCATCCACGGTGCCCGTCTGGTGAAGGGGCGCCCCGTGCCGATCCTGGGGGTGAACCTGGGGAGTCTGGGGTTCATGACCGAGATCCCCGTCGAGGACTGCTTCAGCGCGCTGGAGGACGTGTTGGCGGGTCAGTTCCGGACCGAGTCACGGCTGAAGCTGCTGTGCCGGCTCTACCGGAAGGGGCAGGTCATCGCGGAGGACGAGGTCCTCAACGACGTGGTGATCAACAAGGGCGCGCTGGCCCGCATCGCCGACCACGAGATGTCGATCGATGGCCAGTACGTCACGACCTACAAGGCCGACGGGGTGATCATCTCCACGCCCACCGGCTCGACGGCGTACTCGCTGTCCGCGGGCGGCCCGATCGTCCACCCGGCCGTGGACGGGATGATCGTCACGCCGATCTGCTCGCACGCGTTGACGCAGCGGCCGCTGGTGATCCCGGGCGAGAAGGTGATCACCATCGACATGACGCGCGGGGTAGAGGACGTCTACGTCACCCTGGACGGCAAGTCGGGATACCCGATGCAGCCGAACGACCGGGTCGAGGTGATGCGTTCCCCGAACCGCGCCTTCCTCATCCGCAACCCGAAGATGGGCTACTTCTCGATCCTCCGGCAGAAGCTCCGCTGGGGCGAACGCTAGGGACAGCAGCCAGGCGGGCGTCGCTGAACTTCAGGCGCGCGATCATCGCGTGGCTTCTCTATTGTTCCGCCCCCATGCGTTCTCATTTTCCGAAGTTCCTGGTCCTCGGGACGGCAGGCGCCATGGCGCTCGCCGGCTGTGTTCACTCGCCTGCGCCATCGCAACCCTCACCCGCGACCGCGCCCAAAGCCGAGGAGTCCGCGCGGGTTCTTGCGCTCGGGGTCGATACGGCCCACATGGATACCTCCGTGCGTCCGCAGGACGACTTCTACCGGTACGTCAACGGGATCTGGCTGAAGACCGCGAAGATCCCTGCGGACAAGTCTCGCTACGGATCGTTCATCGAGCTGCGCGACAAGAGTGAAGCCGCGCTGAAGGAGATCATCGAAGAGGCCGCCCGCGCGAAGGCGGAGCCGGGCAGCGAGCTGCAGAAGGTGGGGGATCTGTACCGCGCCTTCATGGACACCGAGCAGGTCGAGCAGCTCGGGGTGACGCCGGTCAAGGCAGACCTGGCCCGTGTGGAGTCGCTGAAGAGCAAGAAGGAGCTGCCGGTCTTCTTCGCCGAGCTGCAAAGGATGGGTGTCGCAACGCCCTTCGCCTTCTACGTCTGGCAGGACGCGAAGCAGGCGGACCGCTACATCGCCCACGTGAGCCAGGCCGGGCTCGGGCTCCCCGACCGGGACTACTACTTCAAGACCGAGCCCCGCTTCGTCGAAGTTCGCGCCGCCTATCACGACTACATCGCCCGACTGCTCGAGCTCTCCGGTCGGAAGACTGAAGACGCCCGGGCCGCCGCGAAGCGCATCGTCGCGTTCGAGACCGCGCTTGCCGAAAAGCACTGGGAGCGTGCGAAGAACCGCGACCGCGAGGCCACCTACAACCTCAGGAGCCTCGAGGAGTTGGAGTCGGCGGCGCCCGGCTTCTCCTTTGCGCGCTTCCTCGAGACCGCGGGCGCCAGCAAGACGCCGGGCGTGATCGTGCGGCAGCCGGATTACTTCACCGCGATGGGCAAGCTGCTTCAGTCGACGCGGCTTTCCACGCTGAAGGAGTACCTATCGTTCAAGGTACTGGACGGCGCGGCGCCGTACCTGAGCAGCGCGTTCGAGCAGGCCCACTTCGAGTTCCGCGGCAAGGCGCTTCAGGGCCAGGAGGAGATCCAGCCTCGGTGGAAGCGCGCGGTCTCGGCGGTGGAATCTTCGCTCGGTGAGGTCGTCGGCAAGCTCTACGTCGAGCAGCATTTCAAGCCCGAGTCCAAGGCGCGGATGGAGCAGCTCGTGGAGAACCTCCGGAGCGCGTTCCGCCAGGGAATCGACGAGCTGGAGTGGATGAGCCCCGAGACGAAGGCGCAGGCGCGCGAGAAGCTGGCGAAGTTCAACGTGAAGATCGGGTATCCCGACAAGTGGCGTGACTACTCCGCCCTCGAGGTGGAGCCGGGCTCGCTCGTGGCCAACCTCAAGCGCGCGGCGGCCTTCGAATTCCAGCGGGACGTGGATCGTCTGGGCAAGCCGATCGACCGCAGCGAGTGGGGCATGACCCCGCAGACGGTGAACGCCTACTACTCGAGCACGATGAACGAGATCGTGTTCCCCGCCGCGATCCTGCAGCCGCCGTTCTTCAATCCCGAGGCAGACGACGCGGTGAACTACGGGGCGATCGGCGGCGTGATCGGCCACGAGATCAGCCACGGCTTCGACGACCAGGGCTCGCGGTCCGACGGTGACGGGAACCTGCGCAACTGGTGGACCGACGAGGACAAGAAGGCCTTCGACGCGCGCGCTGCGATGCTGGCGGATCAGTACGGTGCCTTCTCGCCGATTGAGGGCATGAACGTGAACGGAAAGCTCACCCTGGGCGAGAACATCGGCGATCTGAGTGGGCTGACCGTGGCGTATCGGGCCTGGAAGCTCTCACTCGGCGGGAAGAAGGCCCCGGCGATCGACGGCTTCACCGGCGCGCAGCGCTTCTTCCTCGGGTGGGCCCAGGTGTGGCGCGGGCTGGAGCGGGATGACTACCTGCGGCAGATGCTGCTGACCGATCCGCATTCGCCCGGCGAGTTCCGGGTGAACGGCGTGGTCCGCAACATGCCCGAGTTCTACGAGGCCTTCGGCGTGAAGGAGGGCGACGGCACCTGGGTGCCGCCCGCGACGCGCGTGAAGATCTGGTAGTCGCCCCGACTGCAGCGCAGCCGACGCACTCCGAGTTGCGCGGAACATGGGCGAGATATAGACAGTACCTAGACAGCTGTTAGACAACGCTCTCGCCCGCTGGAGCCCGCATGTCCCCGAAGCTGCCCTCCCTCCTCCTCGCCCTCTCCCTCGTCGGCTGCGGCGCCACCACCACGGAGATCCTGAAGCTGCCGCCGCTCCAGACCGTGGAGTCGGTGGACCTCGAGCGTTACGTGGGCACCTGGTACGAGATCGCCAGCTATCCCCAGAGCTTCCAGGAGGGCTGCACCGCAACGACGGCGAATTACGTCGCGCGGGACGACGGGGAGATCGACGTGACCAACCGATGCAGGAAGGGCTCCCTCGACGGGGAACTCTCCGAGTCCAGGGGGCGGGCGCGGGTGGTGGACCGGGAGACGAACGCGAAGCTGGAGGTCAGCTTCTTCCCGTTCACCTGGGGGGCCTACTGGGTCATCGACCTCGCACCCGACTACTCGTACGCGGTCGTCGGGCACCCGAGCCGTGACTACCTCTGGATTCTCAGCCGCACGCCTGACCTCGAGGAGGACACGTATGTCGGAATCCTCGCCCGGCTGGAGGACCAGGGGTACCCGCTGGACCGCCTCGTGAAGACGCTGCAGCCGGCGGAGGCGCCCCCGGCCCCCCAGCCCTAGCCACCCCCGGGCCCGGACCTGAGATGGACTTCGACTACCTGCTCGCCGGTGGCGGCCTGCAGTCCGGCCTCATCGTCCAGGCACTCCGTCTGCGCCAGCGCAACGCGCGCATCGCAGTGTGCGAGCGCGAGACGCGCCTGGGGGGCAATCACACCTGGTCCTTCCACGAGGGAGACGTGCCCTCCGGACTCCGGGAGGCGGTGGAGCCGCTCATCGTCGCCCGCTGGCCCGGATACGACGTACACTTCCCCGGACTCACGCGCCACATCCCGGAGGAGTACGCCACCATCTCCTCCGAGCGCTTCGACGCGGAGCAGTTGGTGCACCACATCACCATCGCCACGGGAATCCTCGCCTGTGTCTTCCTGTGCGCGGCCTATGTCGAGCGGAGCCACGTCGGCATCCTCGTGGGGCACGGCACGATGATGCTGGGCTGGTGGGGCTGGTACCTGCAGGGATACTCCGGCGTCGCCGAGACGCTGCCGCTGGTGTGGCTCGGGAGATGACGAAGAGGGGAGGGGACAGGCAGGGACGTCCGCCGGCTGCCGGGCGTCCACCCGGTGAGGGCGCCACGGGCATCCATCGCGAGCGGGTCGGGTGCTACCGCATCGGGGCGGTGTCCAGCGCGACGGGCATCTCCACGCACACCCTGCGGGTCTGGGAGCGTCGCTATGATGCCTTCTCGCTCTCGCGCACCGAGGGCGGCGTCCGGCTCTACAGCGATGCGGACGTGGCCCGGCTGCGGCGCCTCAAGCAGCTGCTGGAGCGTGGTCACGCCATCGGCCAGATCGCGCGACTTCCGGACGAGGAGCTCGAGCGGCTGCTCGCGCAGGGCGGCCTGCCCATTCCGCCGGAGGCTCCCGCCGTGGACGCCGAGGCGTTTCCCGCACTCCGCTTCCGCTTCCTCGAGGCGGTGCGGGTGTTCGACCTGCCCGCTGCAGAGCGCATTCTCCTGGGCGCAGTGGGCGGAATCGAGCCACGGCGGCTGGTGCTGGAGCTGCTGCCGCCGCTCTTCGAGGAGGTCGGCCTGCGCTGGGCCCGCGGCGAGTTCCACGTCGCGCACGAGCATGCGGCGAGCGCCCTGCTGCGCAATATGCTGGGGGAGCTGGTGCGGACCCCCCAGAGCACACCCGGGGCTCCGACGCTGGTGAGCACCACGCTCCCCGGTGAGCTCCACGAGTTCGGTGCGCTGCTCACCGCGCTGCTCGCGACGGCGCTCGGCTGGAACGCCGTCTACCTGGGGCCCAACCTCCCCGCGGAGGACATCCTGCTCGCGGTGAACCGGAGCGGGGCGCGCGCGGTGCTGCTGTCGCTGGTGTACGTGGAGGGCAGCGCAGCCGCGCGGCGCTTCGCGGGTGAGCTCGCGAAGCTGAAGGCCGGCGTTCCCCCCGGTGTCGAGCTCCTCGCGGGAGGGGCCGCCTCGTCGCAGCTGAGGGAGTCCCTGAGCGGGGTGACGGTGATGCAGGAGCTCGCCGCGCTCGAGGCCTGGCTCACGGCACGGCGGCGCTGAGGGGCCCGCTTCCGAAGGATGGTC
>JBAWAM010000862.1:0-6749 GCA_049589315.1 Myxococcaceae bacterium | reverse complement strand
CGATCCGCCCGGCCGGCGGACAGTCCGATGCAACGATTTCGGACCAGAACCCCGACACACAGGCCCATGCCGTAGGTCGGGCACGGAATTCCGCGGGGTTACACCACCTCGTCCAGGCGGCGCGAACATTCTGGTTCTCGTTTCCCATCCCGCCCCCCGTCCTTCCCCTGAAGCCCAGCGCGTGGACGCGCTCGCTCCGGTTCTGGTCCGAAAACGTAACAGCGGGTCCTGACGTCCGGTGGATCAGTGCGGGCGCCGTGACACGACGGCCCGGCTGAGGGCGGAGGTCGGCGCCCACGCAATCTTCACGGCGCGGCCGAGATGTCCCGTGTGGGACCCGACGAGCGTCGGACGCCTCCGGGCGGGCTCCCTCAACTCGGCGGCGTCGCGCCGTGAGATCAGTTCGCGTGCGGCCAGGAACCGCGCCAGCGTCCCGAACACCGACCTGCGGCCGGACTGGATGAGATGCGAGCCGGGGAAGGTGTGGAGTCGAGGGCTCGTGCAGTCGCGGGTGAAGTGGTCGCGGAGCGCGATCGCGTGGGACAGCGGGGTGACGCGGTCGCGCTCACCGCCGATCAGCAGGATCCGCTCGGCGGAGATCACCGGATCGCGGCAGAGCGGAGTCGTGGCCGCGTGAGCCTTCTCGAAGAGCTCCAGCGACAGCCCTGCCTCTTCCACCTTTCGCCGCCCTTCGGTCCCTTCACCGTGTTCCCAGATGATGCGAGGCAGCGAGGCGAACGGAACGATGGGAATCACCACATCGATCTCCGGCTCGACCGTCGCCAGCAGCGAGGCAGTGAATCCGCCCAGGCTCATTCCCGTGACGGCGACGCGCCTGATTCCGTTCTGGCGGAGGAATCCCACGAGCGCACGGACGTCGTAGACCGCCTGGGCGAAGCCATCGTTCGAGCAGAAGGGGTCTGCAGCAGGGAACAGCGGGCGCGCCCAGGGGTGCTGTCCACGGCGCGCATGAAAGGGGAGGGTGACGAAGATCACGTCCAGCCCGAGTCGGTACAGCCAGTTCGCCTGAAACGCCTGCTCTTCGATGGGAAACGCGCCAACTCCGTAGCCGTGGAGGCAGATCAGGGCGCTGCCCGGCTTCTCTCGACGGAACCAGCGGGCATGGGCCGTCTGCGTCTTCGGACAACGCGCGAGCCATTGGTCGTAGGACGAGCAGGTGCTGGGAAAACGGCTCGGCCAGCGGAGATCGACGACCTCACCTTCGGGGAGTGCGCGGATGAAGCACGTTTGAACCTCACGCAGGGGTTCCGGGCGCGCGAACAAACGCCCGGAGGTCGCGGCGTCCTGGTACAGCCCTGCCGCCTGCTCCATCCGTTCGACCACCGCCACCGCGCGTGCACGCCTCGTGACGCTGCGCGAACGGAATGCAGCATGGACGAACGCGAGGTCCAGTCCCTCCGCAAACGTTCCGACCAGGTTGCCCACGCTCCGAGGGTGGCCATCCTTCGCGCGGAGGGCTCACACGCCGAAGAGGGTCCGCCACTCCTCTTCCTTGAAGCCGACCCGAACTCTGCCTCCGTGCACCACGACCGGGCGCTTCACCAGCTTTCCGTCCGCGGTGAGCCACTCGATCAGGGTGTCCTCGGACGCTGCGTCGACCTTCGCCTTCCCGAGCGCCCGGTAGCTCTGGCCGCTGGTGTTGAGCCACTTCTTCAGCGGGAGCTCACTGGCCGGGATCCACCGGGCGAGCTCGGCACGGGTCGGCGGCTGGTCGACGATCGGGCGCACCTCTGCGTCGATCCCATGGGCCTCCATCCACTTGAGCGCCTTCCGGCAGGTGCCGCATCCGGCGTAGGAGAGAACGAGCGGTCGTGCCATGGCGGGCCCTGTACCAGATCCGGGACCGGGGGACGATCATGATACAGAGCGACCATGCACCCCTCCCCGGTCCTTGCACGTTGGCAGCAACACGCCGGTTCGACCCGCACGGCGATCGTCGACGCGGAGGGCGCCCACTCGTGGGAGGAGCTGGACGCGCGGTCGCGAGTCCTCGCGGAGGCACTGCTGATCGCGCGGCCGACGCTCGCAGGTCAGCGGGTCGCGCTGCTCGTCGAGCCCGGAGCCACCTTCGTCGCGTCGCTCTTCGCCGTGTTCCGCGCCGGGGGATGCGCCGTCATCCTCTCGCCGCTCCACCCCGCAGCGGAGAGCGCGTACTTCCTCCAGGACGCCCGGGTGATGACCGTGCTCGTGTCGGAGAAGTACCTCGACAAGCTGCCCACGCCGTCGCCGAACACGCGGATATTCCCCGTCGAGGCGCTGCTTCGCCACGCCCCACCGCCGTCTCCGGACCACCTTCCACAGGTCCTCGCCAGCGACGCCGCCCTCCAGGTGTACACGAGCGGCACCACCGGAAAGCCCAAGGGAGCGGTGCTCACGCACGGGAACCTCGGCGCACAGCAGGAGGCGCTCGGGGCGGCGTGGGGAATGAACGAGAACGACGTCCTGCTCCACCTCCTCCCGCTGCACCACGTCCACGGCCTGTCCATCGCGCTGCTCAGCGTCCTCGGCGCAGGTGGCAGCGCGCGGATGCTCGCGGGGTTCGACGCCGCGCGCGTGTGGGAGGAGCTTGGCCAGAGCACCCTGTTCATGGCCGTCCCGACCATCTACTCGAAGCTCCTCGCCGCGTGGGATGCCGCGGACGCGTCCACCCGTGAGGGGTGGAGCTCGCACGCGCGTGCGCTTCGCCTGTCGACGAGCGGGAGCGCGGCGCTTCCGGTCTCGGTGGGCGATCGCTGGCGTGAGCTGACCGGCGCCTTCCCGCTGGAGCGCTACGGCATGACCGAGATCGGGGTCGCGCTGAGCAACCCGGTCGAGTCGACGCAGCGAAGGCCGGGGACGGTGGGCAGACCGCTCCGCGGCGTGGGCATCCGGATCGTCGACGAGGCCGGCGCCGACGCGCCCAGCGGTGAGCTGTGGGTGTCCGGCCCCAGCGTGTTCCCCGGCTATTTCCAACGCGAGGCGGAGACGCAGAACGCCTTCGTCACGCACGAGGGAACGCGTTACTTCCGGACCGGAGACACGGTGAACAAGGAAGAGGACGGGAGCATCCGGATCCTCGGCCGCACCAGCGTCGACATCCTCAAGAGCGGTGGCTACAAGCTCAGCGCGCTCGAACTCGAGGAGCTGTTCCGGGAGAACCCGGCGGTGGGCGAGGTCGCGGTGGTGGGCGTTCCCGACGAGGTCTGGGGAGACCGCGTCGTCGCATGCATCGTGCCCCGACCCGGGTCGGAGGCCGCCTGCGCAGAGGAGGCGCTTCGCGCGTGGTTGAAGGAGCGGGTGGCCGCGTACAAGGTGCCGCGGCACGTGCTCACCTTCACAGAGCTTCCCCGGAACGCCATGGGCAAGGTGGTGAAGCCCGAGCTGACGAAGGTCGCGGCCCAGCGGCTGACCGCCGAAACCTGACAGCGACGGATAATCCGGAGATGTCCGAGTGCGGGCATGTCACACAGAAGTCGCTGCATCCCGCACGCTTTTCTGTCAAGAAGCGCGCCCATGTCTCTTCTCCGCGCGCTGGTCCTGTGCCTGGTTTCCGGTTTGCTCCTCGTCGGCTGTCGCGAGGACGACCGGCTGAAGGCCATTCCCGAATGCACTCCGCGACCCGAGATCTGCAACGGATTCGACGACGACTGCGACGGCGCAGTGGACGAGGAACTCGGGACGATCGCCTGCGGTGAAGGTGCCTGCGCCCGCGAGATCCCGCGTTGCGCCGCCGGCGTCGAGCAGACCTGCACGGCCGGCGGCGTGGTCGCCGAGACGTGCAACGGCGTCGACGACGATTGCGACGGCCAGATCGACGAGTCGCTGCTGCCGACGACCTGTGGCGTCGGTGAGTGCGCCGCCGTCAGCTCGACCTGCGCCGGAGGCGACTCGGTGACGTGCACGCCCGGAGATCCCGTGGCCGAGGTCTGCGACGGCCTGGACAATGACTGCGACGGCACCGTGGACGAAGATCTCATCACCAACGTCTCGTCCGACCGCCGCATCACCAACAACCCGTCGTCCTCCGACTACGTCTACGTCGAAGCGAGCGCACAGGGGTTCGGCGTCGTGTGGCAGGACCGGCGCGATGGAGACGCCTTCAAGGGCGACATCTACTTCGCCCCGCTCAGCAAGACCGGTGACCGGTTGCGCAGCACCGACGTCCGGCTGACCGAGACCGCGGGCAACACGGCGCACCCGGCGCTGGCCTGGAACGGGGACAGGTTCGGGCTGGTGTACTCGGACGACGGCGTCGGCAACTCCGAGCTCTACTTCCAGACGGTCGAGGCGGAC
The DNA here is from genome assembly GCA_049589315.1 of Myxococcaceae bacterium. Taxonomy (GTDB): domain Bacteria; phylum Myxococcota; class Myxococcia; order Myxococcales; family Myxococcaceae; genus JBAWAM01. Next base: position 2,456 of record JBAWAM010000862.1, on the reverse strand, counting down.
GGCGCGAAGACGGGCCCGGCGGTCCGGCTCACGAACGCGCCGAACTCGTCCGAGTGGCCGGACCTCGTCTGGACCGGAAGCACCTACGCCGTGGCCTGGGCAGATGAGCGCAATTCGCGGGGCAAGGAGGACATCTTCTTCGTCCTCCTCGACGCAGACGGAAACAAGCTGTCCGCAGAGGTCCAGGTCACATTGGACGCCGACAAGCAGCAGTCGCCGGTGCTCAAGTGGTCCGGCTCCGAGTTCGGCCTCGTCTGGACGGACTTCCGCCACGGAAACCGCGAGATCTACTTCCAGCGCCTGACCGCGGACGGGACCCTGCTGGGCCGCGAGGTCCGGGTGACGAACGACTCCGACGACTCGTCCTGGCCGGACCTCGCCTGGAACGGCTCGTCATGGGCGGTGGTCTGGCAGGACAATCGTGACGGCAACTACGAGGTCTACCTCGCCACCCTGAACGCGAAGGGTGAAAAGCAGGGCAGGGATCTCCGCATCACCAACGCCAACGGGTACTCCGGCTATCCGTCGATCGACTGGAACGGTTTCCAGTTCGGACTGTCGTGGCAGGACGACCGGGGCGGGGAGCCGGCGGTCTATTTCGTCTCGGTGAGCTCGGCGGGCGTTCGCAACGGCAAGGACCTCAAGGTCAGCAACGGTCGTGGGCAGAGCACGTTCACCACCGCGCTGTGGAACGGGTCGACGTTCGCCTTCGCCTGGCGCGACGACCGGGACGCGCCGACCGGAAACTCGGAGATCTATTTCGCGTACGTCGGCTGCCCGTAGTCCGGGGCGGGCACCGGGCCCAGGGGCAACTCCACCTTGAACGCGGCGCCCTGTCCGGGACGACTCTCCACCGAGATCGTCCCGTTCATGGCCGCGACGATCTGCCGCGCCACGTACAGGCCCAGCCCGAGTCCCCCGTAGTGACGCTCTGATACAGCGCGCTCGAAGCGATCGAAGATGCGCTGCATGGCCTCCGCCGGGATGCCGATGCCGTGATCCGTGACCTCGATGCGTGCGCGCGACGTGTCGATCGCAGCGCTCACGGTCACCGGGGTCCCTGCGCCGTACTTGAGCGCATTCGTCAGCAGATTCTCCACCACCTGCTCGAGCCGGAGCCGGTCCCAGTGTCCGGACACCGGCTCGGCGACCAGCAACTCCACCGGACAGCCGGCGCGCTCCGCCTCCGGTTCGGCGCGGGCGACGACGTCGCGGAGCAGCGCGCCCAGATCGACCGGTTCCGGCTGCAGGTGAAGCCGGCCGGAGGAGATCCGCGACCCGTCGAGCAGCACCTCCACCAGGTTCGACAGGCGCTTCACCTGCCGGCGCATGAGGTCGACATCCCCCGGAAGCCGGTCATGGAGCGTCTCCAGATTGCCCGCCTTGAGCACCCGGGCCAGCGAGTCGAGCTTCAGCCCCAGCGGCGTCAACGGGGTCTTCAGCTCGTGGCTCGCCACCGAGAGGAACTCGTCCCTCGCCTGGATGGCGCGTTGGGCGTCCCGGAACAGCCGCGCGTTGTCGACCGCCAGGGCCGCGCGCCGGGCGAGATCCTCCGAGGTCCCCAGATCCTCGCGGGAGAACCGGCGACCCAGCGCGATCCCGAGGAATGTCAGCGCTCCGAGAGTGCGGCCCCTGGCCACGAGCGGGGCCGACATCACCGCGCGGACGCCGAGGGTTCGCAGGGCCTCCAGGTGTGCCGGATCCGGTGCCGCCGCCTGCACCCAGAGGTCGTCCACGCTCTCGGTCAGGATCGATCGTCCGCCCGTCATCGTGCCGAAGGACACCGCGTTCAACCTCGTCGCGGGCACGGCGAGGGCAGGGTCCGCGCAAGCGAAGCCGACGCACCGGAACGTGCCGTCAGGTTCGAAGAGCTCGATGATGCAGACATCTCCGAGCAGCGGGACCGCGAGGCGGGCCGTGCGCCCGAGGGTGTCGACGCAGTCGAGAGAGGACGCGAGGAGCTCGCTGGCCCGGGCGAGGAACGCCGTCGTCTGCTGGGCGCGTTTCTTCTCGGTGACGTCGAGCATCGTTCCGATGAAGCGGACGGCGCGACCGTTCTGGTCGAAGAACGCACGCCCGTGGGCGGCGAGCCAGCGCTCCACGCCGTCTGAAAGCCCGACGGTGCGGTACTCGTCCTCATAGAAGCCGTCGCCCGGGCGCCTCAGGGCCTCCCGCACCCGGGCTTCGACCCGGCCGCGGTCGCTGGGATGGAGCGCCGCGAGGAACACCCCATAGTCGGGCTCCATGTCGTTGGAGAGGCCGAACAGGGTCTTGCAGCGCGGATCCCAGCGCAGCTTCCCGGTGAGTGCATCGAAGTCCCAGGTGCCGATTCGCGCCGAGGTGATCGCCAGCCTGAGCCGCTCGTCCTGAAGGGTCTGCACGGCGTTCCCAGACCACTTCCGGTCACGCGTCAGCAACGGCGTGTCCGCCACTCTGCCCGCCAGCGTGCAACGGGC
>JBAWAM010000861.1:0-4671 GCA_049589315.1 Myxococcaceae bacterium | reverse complement strand
GGTCGAGCACGGCGCCCGCGGCGACCCTGCCGCTGCTGCTGCCGCTGTCGCGCGGCCGCGAGGGGGTGTGGCCCACCACGTAGGTCGCGGAGTTACCGCCCAGGCCGAGCACGCCGCTTCCGCCGGTCAAGTTCGGCGGCACCGGGACCGGGGTCACCATGGAGCCGGTGTTGGGACCGAACTCGACCAGCTCCTGGGGAATCGCTTCCCTGAAGAACTGCGCGACCGAAGACGGTGACGAGGACCAGCCACAGCGGACCATGGCGGCTTCGATCGCCTCCCGCAGCGCCGAGGCCGACTGGATCCGCCGAACCGGATCCTTCTCCAGCGCCCAGAGGATGATGTGGGAGATCTCCGGGGGGATCCGGGAGTCGAGCTCCGACGGGTTGGGCGCCGGCTCGCGCACGATCGCCCTCAGCGTCGCGGCGTCGTTGTCCCGCTTGAACGGAAGCTGGCCGGTGAGCATCTCGAACAGCACGACGCCCAGCCCGAACACGTCGTTCCGCGCGTCGAGCGGCATGCCTGCGACCGCCTCGGGCGAGACGTAGGAGATCTTCCCCTTGAGCACGCCGGCCTGGGTCTGGTCCGACTCGCCCTGCACCTTGGCGATGCCGAAGTCGCTGAGCTTGATCGCCCCATCCAGCGAGATGAGGATGTTGTGCGGGCTGACGTCGCGGTGCACCATCGGGTGCTGCTTGCCCTCCGGGTCGACGTAGCTGTGTGCGTAGTGGAGTCCCGCGGCGATCTCCGCGGCGACGCGCAGCGCGTGCTCGATCGGAAGCTTCAGGTTCTTCCGCTTGAGCGCCAGCGACAGCCGCTTCATGTCCGGGCCGCGCACGTACTCCATGGTGATGTACGCCATCCCGTCCATCATCCCGACGTCGAAGGTCTGGACGATGTTCGGGTGCGTCAGCCGGGCATTGGCGCGGGCCTCGGCGAAGAGCATCTCGACGAAGTCGGTCGACTGGGCGAACTGCCCGAGCACCTTCTTCAGGACGACGTACTTCTCGAACCCCCTCACGCCCTTCTGCCGCGCCAGGAACACCTCGGCCATGCCACCCCGGCCGATCCGCTTGAGGATCTGCAGATGCGAGCCGGGCGTCGAGCCCTCCCCGTTGTTCCCGCGGCCGCTGGGGGTCGTCTCCGGGTTCTGCGAAGAGAGATACTGGCTCAGCGCCTGCTGCTCCAGCACCTCGATCTCCGGCGGGGCGGCGACCATGTCCATCCGCATGAGCTGCTGGACGTACTCCTTGAGCTGCGCCAGCCGCGCCGTCCCGCCGCAGATCGGGCACTGCCGATCCAGCCCCTCCTCGGAGAGGAGGTTGTCCAGGTACGTGGCCGCCTCGATGCGCTCCACCGAGCGCTCGCCGCAGTTCGAGCACTCGGACGGGACGCCGAGCGTGGTGATCGACACCTTCTTCAGGGCCGGAAGTTTCGAGAGCGAATCCAGCACGCATGGGGGAACGCGCCAGAGGAACACCCGGGCGTGCTCGCTGGCCGAGGACAGGATCTGTCCCAGGCGCGGGATGGCCCCCTCCTCCACCTTCGTCACGTGCCCGAAATCATAGATGATTCGCCCCTCCAGCCCGGTGGCGAGCCGGCGGACGTTGAGGTCGGACTTGAGCACCCCGCCCAGCGCGAAGAAGGTGACGTCCCCCTCGATCAGCTTCGCCGTCGAGTTCCCCTCGTGGGGCGCGTCGGCGCGGAGCGAATTGAGATATCGCTCGATCACCGGCTCGACCGGCACGCCGGTCGACTGGGTGCGGATGAAGTCGAAGAACTCCTCGGGCGTGTCGGCGAACTCCAGCGGTCCACCGCACACGCCGCAGTTGTGCTCTGGCGCCCGGTTCTCCGCCAGCGCGGCGGCGTTCTTCACCACGTCGACCACCCGGACCCGGTCTTCACCGCACGCGTTGCAGCGGTAAGGGGCGAGCACCGAGAGCACCCGCGAGATGCCGCAGAACCCCTCGACCATGTTGAGCTGGTCGACCACGATCGGCGGAGCATGGATGACGTACAGCCCCAGGGCGCCCGCGGGCAGCCGGCCCACGAACTCGATCCAGCGCCGGACGCCGAACGAGCTGATCCGTTCGAGGCGGCCGAGATCCAGGATCACGTGCCCCAGCAGGTCGGTGGAGATGGCCTGCGGCGAAAAGGTCTCGTCGATGGGGCCCCGGATCCTCAAGTGCGTGATCGAGCCCACGCGCTGGCGCGTGACGTGTTCGCGTCCTGTGGAGTTGGGGTCCAAGTTCAATCTCGCTCGGTCAAGAAGAAGACGGACTTCATGCCGGCGGACCGTCGCCGGATTTCGGTCAAGCTCACCACGCACAGCACTTCTGTCGATCGATCCGGCACCACCCGGGCCGCCAGCACCTGCCCCTGGTCGAGCAGCCTCCGGAACCCCAGCCCCGCCCCGCCGCCCGAGGCGTCTACTCGTGCCCGCTGCCCCAACCCCGAGATCGTCTTCGCCAGGGGGGCCGGGGTCAGCCGACCGAACCGGTCCGTGACGCACACGTACAAAAGCCCCTCATCGACTGCAAGCTCGACCCTGCAGGCGTCGGCCGGGTCGATCTCCGGCGCTTCGTGACGTCGGTGCGCGTATCGGGGCTGGCCCGCCTCGTCCACCGGCGCGTCCAGCAGCGCATTCGCGCACAGCTCGTACACCACGTCCGAAGTCACGTCCTGGGACGCCTGCGTCGCGCCCGCCGCCGAAGCCACGCTCCGGACCAGGTCCGCCACCTGGGCCAGGTCCTCCATCGACGCCAGCTCTATCTCCTGGACCGTCGCGTCCGGCGGCATCAGCGAGGCCCGCGAGAGGAACCGCGCGATCAGGTCGAGCTCCCACCGGGCCACGCCCGTCTCCTCCCGGAGCGCCACCAGCAGCACGCCGCCCTCCCGCGAGAACAGCGGCGCCGCGCGGGGATCCAGGCGCCCGTCGTAGGCGACCACGGGAGTGGCCCGCCATTGCGTGACGCTCTCCGGAAGCTCCGGCCCGGTCAGGAACAGCCCTTCGTCCGCAGGACTCGCCGCAAAGTCCATTCCGGCGCTCCGAATGACCTCGATCAGCTGAGTCCCCCCCTCTTGTTCGACACTGCCAGACATGTTGACCACTGAATCTATCTGAGCCCGTAGCGGCAATCCATGCTGCCTATAGTCAATAGCGGACCTTATGAGGGGACAAAGCGCCAAGTAAAGCGTCCGGCGGATCAGGGGGCGGAGCGGGAGGAGGTGTCGCAACCGGTCATCTATCGTCAGTTCCTCGACACGGCTCGAGGGCCTGACCTAGATTGCCGCCAGTGAGCAGCGCCGAACCCATCCGACATCACCCTCCCATCAGTTCCTCCGACACTTCCACCCAGCTCACCCCCGGGCTGATGGCAGCGCCCGACCTCGCACACGTGCGGGGGCTTCGGCTCGACCAGATCCTCCTGCTGTCCACGATCGGCCTGGCGGTGGTGATCATCAGCCTGCTCGCCAGCGTCTACGCGTGGTCGACCGCCGGGCAGTTCTCGCGGATCTCCCAGACGTACAACGAGCGCATCCAGGCGCAGGCGCGCGAACTGGGGCAGACACTGTCCCACACGCTCTCGCTCACGACCGCCAGCGCGATGCGGGACAGCAACTTCGCGTTCCTCGAGGAGATCGCGAAGAAGATCCTCGCCAACAACCCGAACGTGCTCCGCGTGGAGGTGGTCGACCCGGAGGGCCGGGTGGTGGCCGACACGGACGAGGCGACCGAGGTCGGCACGCTGTCGAAGCGCGCGGCGGAGCGGCTCTCCCGCACCAGCGCCTATCGCGGCGTTCCGGTGTTCGAGTACCAGGAGCCGATCGACTATGGCTCGCAGAACGGCAAGGGCGTGGTGGCCATCTCCTACTCCCTGGAGGGTCTGCAGACGGAGCTCCGAACCCTCGAGACCGACAAGCGCAACGCGGTGAACGCCGCGTGGGTGCGCACCGCGGGGATGGGCGTGGGGTTCGTGCTGCTGGCGGGACTGCTGACGGCCTTCCTCAGCCGCCGGATCACCCGCCCGGTGACCGCCCTCACCCAGAGCGCCCTGGATCTCGCCGGGGGAAACCTCGATGCCCGCGTCCACTCCGGAGCCGGCGCCGACAACGGTGCGGGGCGCGAGGTGAGCACGCTGGGCGCCGTGTTCAACCACATGGCCGAACGCATGTCCTACCTGGTCGAGGATGCACGCCAGAAGGCGGTCCTCGAGCGGGAGATGGCCCTGGCGCGGACGGTCCAGGAGGCCCTGCTGCCGGGTAGGGACGCTCTGGTGGTCGGCGGGCTGCGGGTGGCGGGCCTGGTCTCCACGGCCGACGCCTGCGGTGGCGACTGGTGGCTCCGCGCGGAGATCGACGGGCGTCGCGTGGTCCTGGGGATCGGCGACGTGACCGGTCACGGACTTGCGCCGGCCCTCGTCGCCACCAGCGCGACCGCGGGTTTCGCGGCGGCCATCCGGCTGAAGCGTCCCGAGGAGATCAACGCCGAGGTGCTGATGACCTCGCTGAACCAGACGCTCCACCAGGTCGGCCGGGGCGAGCACCAGATGTCCTGCGCGCTCGCGGTGTTCGACCTCGGCTCCGGCGAAGTGGACGTGGCGGCGGGCGCGCACCCCAGCGGCATCGTCTTCAACCGCCACAGCGGCCAGATCGGATCGCTGCTCGTCC
>JBAWAM010000860.1:0-2237 GCA_049589315.1 Myxococcaceae bacterium | reverse complement strand
ATGCACGCCTCGAGCAGTGCGGGGCTGGCCGGAGCGTCGGCCGAGCTGGGGTCGAAGAGCTCGCGCAGGGTTCCGCCCCAGCCCAGGTCGGTGAGGCGGGCCAGGGCGCGACCCGGCTCGACGAGCTCGGAGGCTGCGATGTGGCCCTTCACCGGAACGCCGAGACGATCGGCTCCGGTGGGCCACTTCGCGCGGGGTTCGATGACCACCCCGACGCGGCCGAGGGCGCCCTGCGCCATGGTCGCGGCATGCTCCCGGATCCCGGTCGGAAACCACGGACCGGCGCAGTTGTCGCACCGGCCGCAAGGCGTGGCCGTCGCGTCGTCGAGCGCGCGCTGGAGGAACTCCATGCGGCAGGACGTGGTGCGCTCGTAGTCCAGCATCGCCTGCTGTTCCGAGACGCGCTCGGCGGCAATGCGACCGTAGCGCTCGCGATCGTAGGTCCAGGGCCGTCCGGTGGCGCGCCAGCCCCCCTCCATGCGCTGCACCGCTCCGTCGACGTCGAGGACCTTGAGGAGCAGCTCGAGGGGCGTCCGCCGCAGGTTCACCCGCGCCTCCAGGGCCTGGGTGGAGAGTGGCGTGTTGCTCGCGGCGAGCTCGGCGATGACGGCGTTGGCCTTCGTCTCGTCGGGCATGGACGAGGTGGCGAAGTACTTCCAGATCGCCGGGTCCTCCGCGCCCGGAAGCAGGAGGACGTCAGCGTTCTCGGTCGCGCGTCCTGCGCGTCCCACCTGCTGGTAGTAGGCGACGGGTGACGACGGCGCCCCGAGGTGCAGCACGAAGCCGAGATCCGGCTTGTCGAAGCCCATGCCCAGCGCACTCGTGGCCACCAGCGCCTTGACCGCGTTGGTCTTCAGCTTGTGCTCGGCCTGCTCGCGCTCCGCTGCGTCCGTCCGGCCCGTGTAGGCGAGCACGTCGTGTTCGGCCTCGCGCAGCAGTCGCGCGGTGTCCTCTGCCGCCGAGACGGTGAGGGCGTAGATGATGCCGCTGCCGGGGAGCTCGGAGAGGTGGGTGAGAAGCCAGGCCAGCCGCGACTGGTTGTCGGGGAGCCTGAGCACGCCGAGCCGCAGCGAGGTCCGGGCCAGGGGACCGCGGATGGTGACGACGTCGGTGCTCGCGGCGTCGCCCGGTGCCGCGGAGCCCGCGGGACGATGGCCGGTGCTCAGCTGTTCGGCGACGTCGGTGACCACGCGCTCGTTGGCGGTGGCCGTGGTGGCGAGGACCGGAACGCCGGGCGGCATCCGGGCCACCAGGTCCCGGAGGCGCCGGTAGTCCGGGCGGAAGTCGTGTCCCCAGTCGGAGATGCAGTGCGCCTCGTCGACCACGAGCAGGCCGGTGCGCCTCACCAGCTCGGGCAGTTGCTCGTCGCGGAAGCGCGGGTTGTTGAGGCGCTCGGGCGAGACGAGCAGCACGTCCAGGTCGTCGGCCTTCAGCCGCGCGAGGATCTCCTCCCACTCGTGCAGGTTCGACGAGTTGATCGCCGCAGCACGGACTCCGGCGCGGGACGCTGCGGCCACCTGATCGCGCATCAGGGCCAGCAGGGGAGACACCAGGATCGTGGGGCCGGCTCCGCGCTCGCGCAGCAGCAGGGTGGCAATGAAGTAGACCGCGGACTTCCCCCATCCCGTGCGCTGCACCACCAGGGCGCGGCGACGCTGGTCGACCAGAATCTCGATCGCCTCGAACTGGCCCTCGTGGAACTCCACGTCGGGGCGGCCGACCAGGGTGCGGAGGAGCGCTCGGGCCGAGGTGCGCGTGTCGGTCATGGCGAGAGCCAAGCACGTCCGCTGGCACGCTGGCCGTCAAACCTCGGCTGCGCCCCGATTTTCCCTCGACGCGGCCGGGGTCCACCTCAGTCCGCAGACGGCAGTCGTCGACGGACTCGAAGTGAACCTCGGCTCCGAGCCGGGGGAGCGATCCGTGACCACCACAGTGGCAATGGCTGTCTTCCCCAGTGAGTCGACCACCTGGATGACGTCGGCCGCGTCGACCTTCGCTCCGGCGGTGTAGACACCTTCGCTTGTGACGACCCCGCCGGAGTTTGAAGCGCTCAGGCCGAATTCCGATGCACGGCGCGTTCATAGAATTGTCGCAGGAATTCTGCGAGATGCCGGTCAGCCTTCCGGCAGCGCCTCGCCCAATACGGAGACCAGCAGCCTCCCCGCCGAAAGCCCTTCGTCGAGGTTGGGGTTGTAGATGGTGACCGACATGCCCGCGACCCCAACCTCCGCCTGAAC
>JBAWAM010000859.1:0-22100 GCA_049589315.1 Myxococcaceae bacterium | reverse complement strand
TCGTTCACCCGCCCGCGCTTCGCCAGGTACGGGTGACGGGCGAAGCGCTCCCGGCGCTCCGCCGCGCGCTCCGGGTCGAGCGGTGTCCGCTCCGAAGGCGCGGGTGCCTCCGGCTTCGGCGCCGCGGCGAGCTCCGGGTGGGCTGCGAAGTAGGCGGCGCGCTTCTTCGGATCCGAGAGCGTGTTGTAGGCCTCGGTGAGTCGCTTGAAGATGCGATCGATCCGGACGCGGAAGCTGCCGATGTTCTTACCGAAGAAGCGGTCCGGGTGGTAACGCCGCGAAGCCTCGTACCACGCCTGCTTCGCCTCTTCGGCGGTGGCCCCGGGCCGCAGCCCGAGCAGTTCGAACGCATCGAGCCGGTCGAGCGCGCGCTCCAGGTCGAGGATCTCCTTCTTCCGCTCGGTCGGGAGATCCACGTCCTCTGCCATGGCGGCGTCGATCGCCACAGGGGCCGCGGGCCGAGTCACACGAGCCGGAACGACGGCCCCCTTGGCGCGCAGCGAGAGCAACAGCGCGATGGCGCGGGCCTCCTCCAGTCCGGACTTCGCCAGGATCTCATCGATCCGGCTGGCCCGGCCGACCTGTGCGAAGAGCCGCCCTTCCTCGGGCGTCAGGCGCAATCTGCCCGGATCGGCGTTGGGCACCTGAGCGAGATAGTCCGTTCGGGCCCCCAACCCGACGATGTTTTCGGACTGGCTCATCAAATCCTGAATTGTAGGGAGCTGTACACAATCGCGTCAAACGCTGATTGCCTTCTCCATGATACCGAGCGCCTCGTCGATCTGCTCCCGGGAGACGACGAACGGCGGGGCCATCCGGAGGGTGCGCTCCCCTGCCAGGTTGACGATCAGGCCTCCCTCTCGGCAGCGGTTCATGGCCGGCCCCGCCTCGGAGGAGAGCTCCACGCCCACCAGCAGGCCGACGCCGCGAACGTCGGCCACCTTGCCCCCGAGCCGCTCCTTCATGCTGCGCGCCCGGGTCAGGAGGTATTCGCCCTTCTCCCGCACGCTCTGGAGCATGCCCGGGTCGCTGATCAAGGACACGACCACGTTCGCCGCGGCACAGGCGACCGGATTGCCTCCGAACGTCGAGCCGTGCGAGCCGGGCGTGAGCGCCTTCGCCACGTCCTCCCGGGCCAACATGGCGCCGATGGGCAGGCCATTCGCGAGCGCCTTGGCCAGGGAGATCGCATCGGGGCCGATGCCCTCGTGCTGGAACCCGAACATGTGCCCGGTGCGGCCCATCCCCGTCTGGATCTCGTCCACGAGCAGCAGGATGCCGTGGTGATCGCAGAGCTCCCGCAGCCCCTTGAAGAAGCCGCGGGGCGGCGTCTTCACCCCGCCCTCGCCCTGGATCGTCTCGACCATGATCGCGGCGGTATTCGCGCCCACGGCCTTCCGGACCGCCTCGAGGTCGCCGTAGGGCACGTGCTTGAAGCCCGCGGGGAGCGGCTCGAACCCCTTCTGGTACTTCGGCTGGCCGGTGAGCGTGAGCGTGCCCAGCGTGCGGCCGTGGAACGAGTCCTCGAAGGCGATGATCTCGAACCGCTCCGGCTTCCCGGCGACTTCCTTCTGGTACTTGCGGGCCAGCTTGATCAGCGCCTCGTTCGCCTCCGCGCCGGAGTTGCAGAAGAAGGCGCGGTCCAGGCCGGAGAGCCGGGTGAGCTTCTCGGCGAGATCGATGGAGGGCTGCGTCCACACGCCGTTCGAGGCGTGCCAGATCCTGTCGAGCTGGGCCTTTGCCGCCGCGGTCACCTCCGGGTGCGCGTGACCCAGCGCCGTCACCGCGATGCCACCGATGAAGTCGAGGTACCGTGTTCCTTCGACGTCCCAGACGAACGCGCCTTCGCCCCGGTCGAGGACGATGGGCTGCTGCTTGTAGTTCTGGAGAAGGAACTGCTTGCCGCGTTGGATGATCGATTCGGTTGCGCTCACAGGATGTACCTCGAGAGATCTTCGTCCTTGATCAGCTCGCCCAGGCGCTCGCGAACGTGGGCGGCGTCAACCTGGATCATCCGGCCGGGGGTGTCCGACGCAGAGAAGGAGACGTCGTCGAGCAGGCGCTCGAGCACCGTGTGGAGCCTGCGCGCGCCGATGTTCTGGGTGCGCTCGTTCACCGTCTGGGCGATGCGGGCGAGCTCGACGATCGCGTCTTCGGTGAAGGTGAGCCGCACGTCCTCGGTGGCCAGCAGCTCCGTGTACTGACGGAGCAGCGAGTTCTGCGGCTCCTTGAGGATGCGCACCAGGTCGTCACCCGAGAGCGGCTCGAGCTCGACCCGGATGGGGAAGCGGCCCTGCAGCTCGGGGATGAGATCCGACGGCTTGGAGACGTGGAAGGCGCCGGCGGCGATGAACAGCATGTGATCCGTCTTCACCGCGCCGTGCTTGGTGGTGACCGTGCTGCCTTCGACGATGGGGAGGATGTCCCGCTGCACACCTTCGCGCGAGACGTCCGGTCCCCCCACCCGCCCACCTTCACGGGTGGCGATCTTGTCGATCTCGTCGATGAAGATGATGCCGCTGCTCTCTGCGCGCGCGAGCGCTTCGCGCCGGACCCGGTCCTCGTCGACCAGGCGCGAGGCCTCCTCCGCCGCGAGCAGCTTGAGCGCTTCGGGCACGCGCACCTTGCGCCGGCGCGTCTTGTTGAACCCGGGCATGTTCTTGAAGAGGTCCTGGAGGTTGAAGCCGATCTCCTCCATGCCCTGGGCGCCGAAGTTGCGGAGGAAGGTCGGGGCGTTCTCCGCGACCTCCACCTCCACCTCGCGGTCGTCGAGCGTGCCGGCGCGCAGCTGCGCCCGGAGCTTGTCCCGCTCCGAGTCGGAGAGGTGGGGCGGCGGTGGAGGCGGCGGCGGCGCGAACCCGAACGGGCTGGTGCGCTGGGCCGACGGTCCCGGCGGGGCGTGACCGGACAGAAGCTCCACCAGCCGATCCTCTGCGAGCTCGGAGGCGCGGGCGCGGACGTTCTCCATCTCCTCGTCGCGCACCAGCGAGATGGCGGACTCGACCAGGTCGCGCACCATCGATTCGACGTCGCGGCCGACGTAGCCGACCTCGGTGAACTTGGAGGCCTCGACCTTGATGAACGGGGCCTGCGCGAGCTTCGCCAGCCGCCGCGCGATCTCGGTCTTCCCCACTCCGGTGGGGCCGATCATGATGATGTTCTTCGGGTAGATCTCCTCGCGGAGGTCCTGCGCCACCTGCTGCCGTCGCCAGCGGTTGCGCATGGCAATGGCCACCGCACGCTTCGCCGCCGTCTGTCCGACGATGTAGCGGTCCAGCTCGCTGACGATCTCCCGCGGAGTCAGTGCCGCGCGCTTCCGTTCTTCGCCGGGCAAGTCAGAGCTCCTCGTAGGTGACGTTGTTGTTCGTGTAGATGCAGACGTCCGCGGCGATGGCCATGGCCTTCTCGGCGATCTCTCGCGCGCCCAGGGACGAATTCTCCAGCAGCGCCCGGGCCGCCGCCAACGCGTAGTTGCCGCCGGATCCCACCGCGGTCACCCCGAAGTCGGGCTCGATCACATCCCCGGCGCCGGAGACCACGAACGTCCGCTCGCGGTCGGCCACGATGAGCAGCGCCTCCAGGTTCCGGAGGAACTTGTCGGTGCGCCAGTCCTTCCCCAGCTCGACGCAGGCGCGGGCGAGGTTCTTCTGGTGCTCCTTGAGCTTCCCCTCGAAGCGCTCGAACAGGGTGAACGCGTCCGCGGTGCTTCCGGCGAACCCGGCGATCACGCTGCCGTCTCCCAGGCGCCGCAGCTTCCGCGCGGTGCCCTTCATGACGGTCTTGTCCATCGTGACCTGTCCGTCGCCGGCGAGCACCACCTTCCCGTCCCGCCGCACACTCAGAATCGTGGTGCCATGAAACATGAAGGGTCGTTTAACAGGGTGCGTGGTGCCGCGAAACGGGAACAGCGCCGGCCGTCCGACAGACTACGCCCGGGGATGCGCCTTGTCGTAGACCTGCTGGAGGAGATCCCAGCTCACCGCGGTGTACTTCTGGGTGGTGGACAGGCTCGCATGGCCCAGGAGCTCCTGGATGCTGCGCACGTCCATTCCACTCCCCAACAGGTGGGTCGCGAAGGAATGACGCAGCGCGTGGGGGCTGACGTTGCGACGCAGGGCGGCCATCTTGACGTAGCGGTCGAGGTGCCGGGCGACGCTTCGCGGACGGAGGCGGCCACCGCGGTAGTTCAGGAACATCGCGTCGGGGTCGGCTTCTTCGCTGTCCCGGGCGTTCGCGAGGAGCTCACCGCGGCGCTGAAGCCACTTCTTCAGAACCTCGATGGCGTTGGCATTGAGCGGGCAGAGGCGCTCCTTGGAGCCCTTGCCGAGGACCCGGATGATGCGCCCGCGGAGGTCCACGTCGTTCAATGACAAGCCGCAGAGCTCGCTCACGCGGATCCCGGCGCCGTAGAGGACCTCGAGCAGTGCCCGGTCGCGGAGCCCCAGGACGCTCTTGTTCGACGGGGTGTCGAGGAGCGCGAAGACCTCGTCCACGGGTAGAACCTTGGGGAGAGTCTTCGGGAGCTTCGGGGAACGGACGAGCTTCGCCGGGCTGGAGGGGAGCAGGCGCTCGCGGACGAGGAATCGGTAGAACGCCTTGACGCTCGCCAGCTTGCGCGCACGCGAGGTCTCCTTGTGCCCTTCCGTGAGCGTGGACATCCAGGCGCGGATGATCGCGTGCGTCGCGCCGCGGACGGGGATCTTCTTCTCTCTCAGGAACGCTTCGAACTGGAGGAGATCGGAGACGTAGTTGCGGACCGTGTGCGGAGATGCCCGGCGGGTGTGCTCGAGGAACGCCGTGAACTTCTCGAGCTCGGGAGACGGCGCGGCAGGCATTGCCATCGACTCGGGGTCGAGCTCGGAGGAATTGCGGCGGCGCGGCGTCTTCGGCACGCATCAATCGTAGAGCTCGGATGGCCTGGAGCAAGAAAGCTCGCCACTGGCTGAGGCTCGCTCGAACGCGAACCTGCAGGGGGACCCGGGTTACGGCACGTTGCTGGCGACGTAGACGCCTTCGCTGCCTGCGCCGCCGACGATGTAGACCACCCGGCCGCCTTCCGGCTCCGCGAACAGAGCGGGGAGCTGAATCTGCTGGGCGATGGTCTTGCGGACGCTGCTGTTCACGTTGAACACGGCGGCGTCGTACAGGTTCGCGTCGCGGCGGGGATAGGTCACGAGGATGCGATCGCCCTCCGGCGCCGGGCGGAAGGTGTAGATGCCCTCGACGATCTTCGCGGGAGGCTCCTTCGGCTTCGACAGGTCCACCTTCATCAGGTCGCACATGCGGCCCTCGTTCATGCAGTTGCTGCGGAACACGAGGTAGCGGCCCTTCGGGTCGTAGTTGTAGCCGAACACGCCCTGGTTCACCTTGAACGCGGTCTCTTCGCCGAGCGGGTAAAGCATCAGGTCGATCGAGAAGATCGGCTTGATGAACCGCGACACGAACGCGACGCTCTTTCCGTCGGGCGACCAGTCGAAGTTCGGAACGCGGCTCCCGACCCGTTTCGGCTTTCCGTCCGGAAGTTCCGCGACGCCGAGCACGCCGGCGCGGGCCGAGATGTCGTAGAGCTCGAGGTACGCCACGGCATTCGACGCCGGCGAGAACTGGAACTCGCCCACCTGCTTCGCGATCTCGCGCCCCGGCTCACCGTCGGAGGAGCCGACCACCAGGTGTCCCAGCTCGTCGGGTCGCTGCCCCTCCACGCGACCCAACCACTTCGCGTCCGGGGAGAACGCGAACACGCCCGCCCCTTCGGCGACCTGCTTCGGTTCCCACTTCGGAGCGCTCGCGAGGAACAGGTCCCACGTCGAAGGAGCCGACCGGCTGCGCTGCGTCCACGCGACGCGCTTCGAATCCGACGCGACCAGGTAGTCACCGACCTGCTCGCCCAGGCGCTTCGGCTCCTCGGCGCCCGCCACCGGCGAGATGAGGAACCCGCCCGCGGCGCTGAGCCGACGCTTGAACAGGACGTGCGTCGAGTCCTTCGTGAACTCCGCCGTCTGGACCTCGCCCGCGAGATCCTTGAAGGGGCCATTGGGGAGCGGACCGACCTTGAGCACCCCTCCCGAAACGAAGGCCACCGTCTTCGCATCGGGGCTGGCCAGCACGTACGTGACGTCCTCCCCGAGCTCGAGCGGCTTCGACGCAGCGTCCGCGACGTCGAGCGCGGTGAGCGTGCCCGACTGCTCCGCCGCGTTGTAGCCGGTGAGCGCGAACACCCAGCGCGAATCCGGGCTGACGGTGAAGCCGCCCGGAACGTTGGTGACGCCGTTGCCGACCTTGCGCGGCGAACCACCCGACGTCGAGACCGCCCACAGCTCGCCGACCTTCATCATGGGAGGAATGCCGTCGAGGCGGGGCTTCTCCGCGTCGAGCAGGTACAGCGCGGTCGTCCCGTCCGGCGTCGTGCGGAGATCGGAGGCCTTGCCCGAGGCGACGACCTCGCCCAATGCGAGATGGGCCTCCCCGGCGGGCTTGCTCTTCTTGCATCCGGAGAGCGCGGCCAGTCCGCACAGCACCGCGACGGCCGTCCAACGCAACGAGTTGCTCACGCTTCCTCCACGAGGCTGCTGTCCTGCGATTCGATGACGGTTCCGAGCCAGGGGCCAAAGTCGCGGCTGGCGCGCTCGGCGTACCGGGCCCGCTTGTGCTCGCGCTTGACCCGTCCTTCGAGCGGCGGGAACAGGCCGAAGATCACATTCGACGGCTGGTAGTTGTAGTTCGGCGGGTGGGCCTCACCCGTCACGTGCCGGTAGAGCGAGCCCATCGCGGTGGTCGCGGGCGGCGCCACGAACTCCCTTCCGCCGAGCCGCGCGTACAAGGAGAGCGCGACCAGGTAGCCACACGCGGCGGACTCGACGTAGCCCTCGACGCCGGTGATCTGCCCCGCGAAGAAGATCCGCCGCTCGTTGACGAGCGAGAGGTCGCGCGCGAGCAACCGGGGCGAGTCGATGAACGTGTTCCGGTGGATCTGCCCCATGCGGAGGAATTCCGCGTTCTGCAGCCCCGGGATCAGCTCGCGGAAGATCCGTCTCTGCTCCGGCCAGGTGAGCCGCGTCTGGAAGCCGACCATGTTGTACGAGGTACCCGCCGCGTCCTCCATGCGGAGCTGGATCACCGCGTACGGGCGCTTCCCCGTTCGAGGATCCTCGAGCCCCACCGGCTTCATGGGTCCGTGCGCGAGCACGTCGTCGCCGCGTTCGACCATCACCTCGATCGGCAGACACCCTTCGAAGTACTTCGGTTCCTCGAAGCTGTGCGGTTCGAGCTTCTGTCCCGCGCGGACCGCGTCGACGAAGCGGTAGTACTCCTCCTTCGACATCGGGAGGTTGATGTAGTCGTCTCCGCTGCCCTTGCCCCAGCGGCTAGCGCGGAACGCCACGTTCATGTCGACGGAGTCCGACGAGACGATGGGCGCGATCGAATCGTAGAAATAGAGCCGTTCACCGACGAAGGGCTCGAGGGCGCGGGTCAGCGCATCCGAGGTGAGCGGTCCCGTGGCGACCACCACCGGGCCGTCCGGGATCGCGTCGACCTCGCCGTCTTCGATCTGGATGAGCGGATGGGAGCGGACCCGTTCGGTGACCGCCTCGGAGAACCGGTCGCGGTCGACGGCCAGCGCCTCGCCGGCCGGCACGCGGTTCAGGTCCGCCGAGCCGAGCACCACCGATCCGAGCTGGCGGAGCTCCGCGTGGAGCATGCCGATCGCGCTGTCCGGCGCGTCCGAGCGGAACGAGTTCGAGCACACCAGCTCGGCCATCGAATCCGACTTGTGCGCGGGCGAGCGCTGCGAGGGCTTCATCTCGCGCAGCACCACCGGGATGCCTCTGCGGGCGAGCTGCCAGGCGCACTCCGTCCCGGCGAGTCCCGCGCCGATGACCGTCACCTTGTGCCTGGGGTCCATGGCGTTCGACCTCGTGAGTGGCGAAGAAGAGACTCGATTAACAGCAGTCGTGGCGGAACCCAAGACAACCGTACGCACGGGCCCGTCCGCCCTCCGGCCTGTCATCGAGGTCGGGGAAAGGCGTCCCCTGCCCCCGGCGGTTTGAATCCCTAGCTTCACGCCAGTGTTTTTTCCGAGAGGAGACGAAGCAATGGCTGATCGCGGGCAGGAAATCAGGATGATTCGAGAGGCCCTCCAGAAGCGCCGTCGTGATCTCCTCAGCGCATACGAAGCGACCCGGGAGGAGCTCGCCGCGCTCAAGGCAGCCGAACGGGACCCCGAATACGAAGAGAGCGCCCAGGCCGAGCTGGCCGACTACACCCTCTCGCAGTTGATCGAGAGCCAGCGTCGGGAGCAGATGCTGATCGATGCTGCGTTCCAGCGCATGGATGCCGGTCAATTCGGCTTCTGCGTCGACTGCGGAGGAGAGATCCCCATCGAGCGTCTGGAGGCGGTCCCGTTCGCCATCCGCTGTGAGGAGGACGCTCGTCGCCGCGAGCAGGAGCGCGTGGGCGGGACCTGGGCAACGCCGTCCTTGTAACGGAGGAGGGCGGCGTTCGGGAGCGGAGAGGCTTCGGCCGGCGCGTCTGCAGTGCCACGTAGTTGGCAGCTGGCAGTTGGCAGTTGGCAGTTGGCAGTCAGCAGTTGGGCATCGCCAACTGCCGACCCGCCGGTACACGGCGCCCACGCCAGCCCGGCACCAACGCCGGCTACTCCTTCGCGGCCTCGTTCTGGATCACCACGAACCGGTAGTTCTGCAGCTCGTTCTGGCCCGCCGTGTAGAGGACCGTAAGCAGCAGATCGTACGGAATCCGCTTGTCGCCGATGACCGACAGCTCGCCGTTGAAGGGCGCGGCCGGATTCTTGTCGGCAATCCACTTGAGCTTGTCGACTTCCTTCTTCAGCGCCTCGCTCAGCGGCACCACCAGGCGCTGCCCGTTCAGCTTGTCCGCGGGGATCTGACCGTTCTTCAGCTCCACCACCGACTTCTCGCCCACCAGGATGGCGGTCGGCGTCACGGTCACGGCCACGGTGTCCCGCGGCGTCTGACGCGTCGTGCTCACGGGCGGCTTCAGATCCTGCGAGGCCGACATGGACACGGTCGTCGCGGAGAACGACTTCAGCAGGAACACCAGGATGATGGTCATCATGTCCATCATCGCGGTGAGGTTGAGCTCGCCGATCTCGCCCTCTGCCTCCCGGTCCTTGCGCTTCTTCCGCGCAAGCGCTTTCCGGAAGCGCATCCGCTGGATGTCGTCGACGCTGTACTCAGGGGCGTTGGTGGCGGTCTCGGACATCGTCAGGTCACATCGCGGCCAGGGTGACATCCGGGAACAGGAGCTTGCGATCCTTCGTCTCCCGGACTGCGTCCATCGTGCTGATCAGGTGCTCGTACGCGACGTCGGCATCCGCGCCGATGATCACCTTCGTCTCGTCCGGGAACTCGGCTTTGATCTGCATCATCTGCTGGGTCAGCGATGGGAAATCATACGTCCCATCCGCGTTCTTCGGGATGGTCGGCTTGCTCTTGTCACCTTCCGCCGGCGCGGCCTCCGCGCCCTGGGCTCCCAGCACGGCGCCAGTCCCGGCCACGAAGAAGCCGTCCTTGCCGACCAGCACCGACAGCAACAACTGCGGCTTGTCCGACTGCTCCGTGTTGGCGCCCGCCGATGGCCCGCCGTAGCTCGGCGAGTTCACGTTGAGGATCCCGAACGCGGCAAGGCCGGTGATCGACATCAACATGAAGATGATCAGGTTCATGAGGATGTCGAGATACGGGACGAGGTTCAACTCGCCCGCCGACTCATGGTCCTTCGGCTTGAGCTTTCTCCTGGAGTAGTAGAACGCCATCGCGGCACCCGCGCTCTAGGCGCTCTTCTCGAAGTCCATTGCCGACGTCTCGCCGGCCTGGCGGCGCGACAGGAGGTTCTCCAGTCGCAACGCCGAGAGCTCCACCGTCTCCACCATGCTCCGCGCGTACGAGGTCAGGAACATGTGGAAGATGGTGCAGAGCACCGCGATCGACAGCGCGAACGCGGTGTTGTTCATGGCCTTGGAGATACCGTCCGACAGCAGGAGTTGCTTCTGGTCCGCCGGGACGTCACCGAGCGCCTGGAACGTCCCGATGAGGCCGAAGATGGTTCCGACGAGTCCGACGAGGGTCGCGATGTTCGCGAGCGACCACAGCCAGGCGATGCGCGCGGTCACGTTCGGCGAGTGCTCCGCCAACGACTCCTCGACGGCCTTGGCGACCTCGATCTCGCCGCGGTTCGCCCGGGTCAGCCCGGCGCGGATCACCTTGGCCAGCGGCGCGTTCGGCGCGGCGCCACACAGCTTCACGGCGCGGTCGACGTTGCCGGTCAGCACCAGCTTCGTGACCTGCTCCATGAACGGACCGGCGTTCAGGTTGTAGCGGAACATCAGCGTGACGATGCGCTCGATGGCCACAGCCAGAGCGCATGCCAGCCAGAACAGGTTGACGAACATGAACGGTCCGCCATCCCGGAAAAACTTGACCGTCGCGTCGATCGGGCCGAGGGCCTGACCCTGGGTCGCCGCCAACACGACGTCCCAAAGCTCCGTCACTACCGTGGGGCTCATCAGCTTTACCGGTTCCTTTCGGCGTCTCTCGCGGCTAAGCCGCTGAGATCAGGACCCGATTCTTATTGGTGCGGCACGTAGGCTGTCAAGGTCACGACAGCCCAACGTGCGAGTCCGGTTCAGGTTTCTGGTCAGGCCCCTGAGGTGGACACTGCTTCCGCTGGCTGCTCGACAGCCCTGCGGTAATCGCATTCCTTGTTCGGGCAGGCGATGTATGGGCCCTCCCGTTTGGAGAACTTCTGCACCAGGTACGGGCCCTGGCAGGACGGGCAGGCCTCGGGCAGTGGGCGATCCCACGCAGCGAACTTGCAATCCGGGTAGCGATTACAGCCAAAGAAGATCTTGCCAAACCGGCTGCGACGTTCGGTGAGGTAGCCCTGCTTGCAATCCGGACACGACACCCCGATCGACAGGGGGCGCGACGTCTTGCACTCGGGGTAGCCGGAGCACGCGAGGAACCGGCCGAACCGTCCGCGCTTGATCACCATGGGCTGCCCGCACTTGTCGCAGATTTCGTCGGTGGTCTCCTCCTCGACGATCTCGATCTTCCCGTCGACGGTCTTGCGGAAGTCGCGGGTGCTCTTGCACTCGGGGTAGCCGCTGCAGGCGAGGAACTGCCCCATCTTCCCCCACTTGATCATCATCTGCTTGCCGCACTTCTCGCAGTTGATGTCGGTGGGGATCTCTTCGCGCTTCACGTCGCGCATCTCGACTTCGGCGCGCGCCAGCGTCTCCTTGAACGGACCATAGAAGTCGTTCAGCACGGCGATCCAGTTCGCGTCGCCTTCGGAGATCTTGTCGAGCTTCTCCTCCATGTTCGCGGTGAACGCGGCGTCCAGCTCGTTCGGGAAATGCTTCACCAGCTCCTCGGTGGTGATGATCCCGAGGTCCGTCGGGTGGAAGCGTCCCTCCAGCTTCTCCACGTACTTCTTGTCCTGGATGGTCGAGAGGATCGCCGCGTACGTCGACGGACGGCCGATGCCCTTCTCTTCGAGCTCCTTCACCAGGGTGGCCTCGCTGAAGCGCGGAGGCGGCTGGGTGAAGTGCTGCTCGGGGAGGAGCTTCGACAGCTTGAGCTGCTCGCCCTCCTTCAGCGGCGGAAGCTCGCCGGTCGGCTCTTCGGCGGATTCGTCGCCCGCCTTCCTGGCCTTCTCACGCTCGGACTCCTCGTCGGTGGTCAGCGTAGCGCCGTACACCGCGAGATAGCCGGGGAACTTCAGGGTCGAACCGGAGGCGCGGAAGATCGTCCGGCCCGCGGCGATGTCCGCGGCGGTCTGGTCGTACACGGCCGGCTTCATCTGGCACGCCACGAAGCGGTTCCAGATCAGCTCGTACAGGCGGAACATGTCCGGCTCGAGCGAGTCCTTCACCCGCTCGGGCGGATACTCGAGCGAGACCGGCCGGATCGCCTCGTGGGCGTCCTGCGCCGACTTCTTCGTCTTGTAGATCAGCGCCTCGGGCGGCAGGTAGTCCGGCCCGTACTTCTCGCCGATCATCGCGCGCACCTCGGACACCGCGTCGTCGGACAGACGGGTCGAGTCGGTACGCATGTACGTGATGAGTGCGGTCTGCCCTTCCTCACCGAGCTCCACGCCTTCGTAGAGGCGCTGCGCCAGCGTCATCGTCTTCTTGGCGGTGAAGCCGAGCCGGTTTGCCGCCTCCTGCTGGAGCTTGGAGGTGATGAACGGGGCAGACGCGTTGCGGCGCCGCTCGCGCCTGTCGACCTTGGTGATGGTCCAGCTGGCGCCCTGAAGCTCCGCGACCAGCGCGTTGGCCTGCTCGCCGTTCTTGACTTCGACCTTGTTGCCGTCGAGCCGGAACAGCTTCGCCCGGAACATCGGGGGCAGAGAGGCCTCGAGGTCCGCCTCGAGCGACCAGTACTCTTCGGGGACGAAGGCCTTGATCTCCCGTTCGCGCTCGACCACCAGCCGCACCGCGACCGACTGCACGCGGCCGGCGGACAGGCCACGGCGCACCTTCTTCCAGAGGATCGGCGAGATCTGATAACCGACGAGTCGGTCCAGAACGCGGCGCGCCTGTTGCGAGTCGAAGTTCTCTCGGCTCAGCTTGCCGGGGTGCTCCATCGCGTTCTGGATCGCCTTCTTGGTGATCTCGTTGAACATCACCCGGTGCGTCTTCGGGTGCGAGATCTCCTCGGAGAGGTGCCAGGCGATGGCCTCACCTTCGCGGTCGGGGTCCGTCGCCAGGAAGACCTGCTGCGCGTTCACCGCCTGCTTCTTGATGTCCGCGAGGACCTTCTCCTTCCCCTTCACGACCTCGTACTGGGGCAGGAAGTCGTGCTCGACGTCGACGCCGAGCTTGCTCTTGGGCAGATCCTTCACGTGGCCGACCGAGGCCTTCACCACATAGCTTGCGCCCAGATACTTCTTGATGGTCTTCGCCTTCGCGGGCGACTCGACCACGACCAGCGAGTAGGGCCGGCCGCTGCGCTTCGCGGTTTCGACCTCTGCCTCCTCGCCGTCGGCTTCGACCACGGTCAGCTCGTTGCGACGCGTGCGACCTGCGGTCGACTTCCCCGAGGCCTTCTTCGCGGTCGGCTTCGACGTGGCCTTCCCGTTACCGGTCGAAGCCTTCGTCTTCGTCGCCTTCCGCGTGGTCTTCTTCTTCGGCGTTTCTTCGGCCACCGCAGCCTTCTTCTTTTCGGCCATGTCGCTCATACCTTCTCGTAAAGCCTGCCCGGATGTTGAACCGCCATCCCCTCGAGTTCGAGCTCGCACAGGGCGCTGCTCAACTCCGCGGGGTCCATGCCTGTTGCATCCAGAACCTCTTCCAACACCTGCGGCGCCTGAATCAGTGCGCCGTACACCTTCTTCGCCGATGCGGAAAGCTCCAGCTCATCCAGGGAGCGGCCAGCAACCTTCTGCCGGCTCGTCCGCTCCACTGCGATGCCCACCGCCTCCAGGACGTCGAATGTCCCTCGGCACAGGCGCGCGTGCCCCTCGTGGATCAACTGATTGGAACCCGCGGCCTTGTCGCGGGTGATCTCGCCCGGCAGCGCGAGGAGCGGGCGACGCAGCAGGCGGGCGACCCCCGCGGTGTACAGGCTGCCCGATTCTCTGGGCGCCCGGAGCACCAGCGTCGCGTCGGCGGCCCCGGCGATGAGCCGGTTGCGGCGCGGAAAGTGGGGCTTCTCCGCCCTGACCTTCGGCGGGTACTCGGTGAATACCCGCCCTCCTCCCTCCAGGATCTTCCTGGACATCTTCGCCTGGTGCGCGTCCAGCTCATCCAGTCCAGAAGCCACGAAGGCCCAGGTCTCCCCTCCGGCAGCGAGCGCCCCGTCGTGGCATTCAGTGTCGATCCCCAGGGCTGCCCCGGAGACGACGCCCACCCCTGCTTCCGCCACCTCATAGGCGAGCCGACGGGCAATGGGGGCGAAGCCGCCCTCCGGGTGACGTGTGCCGACCATCGCGACCCGACGTCGTTTGACCCCGAGCGGACCGAAATGGAAGAGCACCGGCGGCGGATCCTTCAGGTCGATGAGGAGCTCCGGATAGGCCTCCTCATCGTGGAAGGCGATCTGGATACCCGCCCTCTCCGCCGCGTGACGCACGCCGGCGGCGAGCTCCCGGAGCGAGGGGATGCCCCACAGGTTCGGCACCAGTCCGACCGGCAACAGCGACGTCCACTCGCCTGGTGGAAGATCGAGCAGGCAACCCAGCGCCCCGCCGGCACGCTGCCGCAGGTCGGCCAGATGGACCACGCCCATGCCCGGGATGGCCCAGAGTCCAAGAACTGCTTCGCGCTCGCGCTGCTCGTCGCGTTCGTTCGCCATACGCCGCCCTCTCCCTCCTCCGCCGCACCTATATAAAGGTAGAGGCTGACAAAAGGGGTCGACGTAATAATCGGCCGGATCCGAGCGGGTCAAGCCTGTGACGCACCGGCGACGTCGTCTGGAACAGGGGGGCAGGCTACTTTTCGATTGAAAGGCAGCCTGCCTTGACTCGCGTTCAGCGAGCCGTCATCGCGACGGACGACGGCTGCATCACGACGCGATCGCCCGGGACGACCTCGCGGATCGACCGGGTGAGAATGCAGGTCGACAGCTTGTCCTTGGTGTCGACCACGAGACAGGTGGCGATCGACTCGGTCGGCCACTTCGCCTCCTGCCCGTCCCTGGGTGACATCAGGGTGCCGCCGAAGTCCTGCTGACGCACCACCGTGAAGGTGTTCCCGACCTGGACGCCGTCGGAGCTGCCCTTGTCCACCACGACGAGCTGGTGCTCGCCCACGATGGTCTGCTCGGGCACCAGCGGCACCACGACGTAGCCGGAGAGCTGCCGGTCATTGGACCGCTGCGCCAGGTTCACCATCAGGTTCTCGTTCACGGGCCCGATCAGATCGCCGCGCTCGATGGCGTCCCAGGTGTCCGTGATCTGCGCGGTGACGAACTCTCCGTCCATCTTGATCACCCGCGCCTTCCCGAGGAAGTGGGTGAGGAAGCCCACGTCGGCGCCGCTGACCGGGTGTTCGATCTCTTCCACGGTCCGGAAGATCACGTACTCGGACCCGACCCGCACGTCGCCCCGGTTCTTGAACTGGATGTAGATGGTGTCCGGGAACGACAGCATCTTGCTCTCGGCGAAGGAGCCGGCGATCCGGCCCGCCTCGTCGAGCTCGCGCGTGGTGACGAAACCCTGGAGTCGGACGCGCCCCCCATCGCGCGGCTGGTACCCGATCTGCCCCGCCAGCTCGACCGTGCCCTCCTCGCCCTCCATGAACGCGGGCGTGATGACGTCCGAAGGCATCTCCGCAGGCGCGTTGACGACCTCGACGCGCGACGGGACCTCTTCGCCCGAGGGGAAGAAGCGGACCTTGTTGCCTGGGTAGATCCAGTGCGGGTTGGCGATCTCCGGGTTGTACGACCAGACCTTCGGCCAGTACCAGGGGCTGCCGAGATACGACTGGGACAGATCCCAGAGCGTGTCGCCCTTCACGACGGTGTGCACCTGGCCAGGCGCGGTGGCGCTCCCCTCCGGCATCCGGACGTTGTCGCCCTGCGGCGCCGGAGGCGCGACCTCGAGACCGCCGACCTCGCCGGCTTCGCCCACGACCTCGCCGGCGGCGTCGTCCGTCACCTGCGCCTCCTCCTGGGCCAGAGCGGCAGGGGCCCACGCCATCAGCGTGCAGAGGGCGGTGATGATCCGATTGTGCATCGTACGGTCCTTTCCTACTGCGTGATCTTGTCCAGCCGCGCTCGCGCTTCTTGCGCGGCGGTGGTTCCGGGATAGGTGTTGATGAGCTTCGCGTAGAGGTCGCTGGCCCGATCGCGCTGGTTCAGCTTCAGCCGGCAATCCGCCAGCTTCAGCATGGACTCGATCCGCGCGTCACCGGCGGGGTACTCCGCCAGCACCCGCTCGAAAGCGGTCGCCGCGTTCTCGTAGTCGTCCAGCCCGAGCAGCCCGATCCCGCTGTAATACAGCGCGTTGTCGGCGCGCGCGTGTCGCGGATAGGTCGTCACGAACTCCTGGAGCTTGAGCACCGCGCCGCGAACGTTCCCGGTCTTCAGCGCCTGCATTCCATCCCCGTACGCGGCCTCCGCGAACAGCTCCGTCGTCTGCGCGTCACGACCAACGTCCCGCTCCGCGCCCGCCTTCTCCGGCGCGCTGTCGTTCGTCAGCAGCAGCTCCACCGTGCCGTCGTCGGGCTCCTGGACCGAGGTCTCGATTTCGATCTTCGGCGCTGGCGCCGCGCTCGGCTTGAGCTTGACGACCTCGAGCTCGGGAACCGGAGCCTCGTCGCGCGACGGCTCCTTGCCCGTGTCCTTCCGTGCGGCCGCTTCGACCGCGCGACGATCCTCCATCCGCTGCACGCGCTTCTCGAGCTGTTCGTTCTGCAGACGCGTCGCGCGCATCTCCGCCCGTAGCTCGACGAGCTCCTTGCGAAGCGCGTGCGATTCGCCGGCGCAACCGGAGAACGCGGACGCCGACGCGAACGCGGCGATGATGAGGATTCGGGAAGTTGCCGTCACTGTTGGGGAAAATGATACGGACTCGGTTTTCCGGCGGTCAAGATTTCCCCCTTGACGGGTGGGACAGGCCGCTACAGCCCCCGCCGAGGTGGTCAAGGCGTCACGAACGACAGATGGCGCCCGGTGACGCCCCGATCGCGCCGGTGGGAGAAGAAGCGCACGTCATCGCAGGCGGTGCAGTGGGGGAGCACGTCGACGTTCTCCTCGGGGACCCCGCTGGCCCGGAGGGTCTCCTTCACCGCGAACGCCAGGTCGAGGTGCGGGCGTCCCCCCGAGCGTCGGACCGCACCGGGCCCGAAGCCCGATTCGAAGCGATGGGCCAACTCCTCGGAGACCTCGTAGCAGCAGGCCTGGATGGCCGGGCCGACCGCGGCCAGCAATCTCCCCGGCATCGATCCCTGTCCCGCGAACACCTCCACCGCGCGCTGCACGATGCGCAGGTCCGTTCCGCGCCACCCGGAATGGACCGCGGCCACCCTGCCCTGTTCTTCGTCCACGAGGAGGATGGGCACGCAGTCGGCGGTCCTGATCCCCACCGCCACGCCCTCGTGATCCGTCCAGACTGCATCGGCCTCACCGATCGGGGGCGCACCGATCCGCTCGGGCGGCGCAGCTGCACGTCGCACCGTGTCTCCATGGACCTGGGAGACGGTGACGATGCCCCGCTCGCCCACGTCTGCCGCGCGGGCGAGTCGCTTCAGGTTCTCTTCGACCCTCGAAGGCTCGTCGCCGACGGAGAACCCGAGGTTCAACGAAGCCCAGGGTCCCTCGGAGACGCCGCCTCCTCGGACCGAGAAGCCGTGACGAACCGGAAGCCGTCGCGAGGTGAGAAAAAGCTCAGGCATGCCCAATATCTTCGCACGTTTGACAATGTGCGTTGGCCGGGAAAAAGTCGGTCCCTGCCTCCATGGCCCTCAGACCACGTTCCATCGGCGCTAAAATGTTCTGGGCCATCGGGGTGCCCGGACTCCTCGTTGCGCTCGTGGGAGTGGGCCTCTTCTGGAAGCAGGCCGACGAAGCGGTCACCGAGTCGAGCCATGAAGAGTCGCTGGCGCTCGCGGATCTGATCTCCACCACGTTCAGCCTCACCGCGGGCGACCGTTCCCCGGAGGTCGCCGACGCGCCGAGCCCACATCGGGCGGTCACGGAGGCGTTCCGCTCCGATTGGCGCATGTTTCAACACGTCCAGTCGCTGCGCATCATCGGCGCGGATGGAAAGGTCCGCTGGTCGAGGCGGGTCGAAGAGGAAGGCACCAGGCTCCCCGACTCTGCCCGACTCCTCACTGAAGGCGCGGAGGTCGTCCGCTTCGACGCGGACCGCGCAGAGGTGGTCCGCTCGCTCGGAGGCAGCGGCTGTGGAGGCTGCCACGGCGAGAACGCGCCGAAGGTCGGCGTGCTGCAGCTCACCATCGATCGGCCACTGCTCCACGAACAGGTGCGGGGCGTGTTCGGACGCGCGCTGCTGAGCGTGATCATCCTGTTCGCGCTGATGCTTGGGACGACCTGGCTGTCGCTCCACCTTTTCGTGAACCGCCGCCTCGCCCGGCTTGCGCATGTGATGCACCGGGCGGAGGAAGGCGACTTCCTCGTCCGCGCCGACAACCACGGACGCGACGAGATCGGCGCGCTGGCCGAAGCCTTCAACAAGATGCTCGCGCGGATCACCGCGATGAAGGCCGACGAGATCGACACGCACCGCGACCTCGAGCAGGCCCAGGCCGAGCTTTCCCTGAAGACCGAGCTGGAGCGGACCAATACCACCCTCCAGAAGCGGGTCGGCGAACAGACCCTGCTGTTCGACGTCGCGCGATCCCTGTCGTCGACGCTCGAGCTGCCCGAACTGTTCGGCCGCATCTCGACCCTCGTCGGCGAGCGGATGCGGATCCCCTCGTTCTCGATCATGCTGGTGCGCGACGGCCGGCTCGAGGTGATGAGCGCCTGGCCCCGGACCAGCGGCACCGAAGGCGTGACCTTCGATCACGGCAGCGGCGCGTGCGGACGTGCGGCCCAGACCCAGATTCCGGTGTACGTCCCGGACGTCGAGACCGACGAGGACGTGGTCGAGCGCCGTCCCGGGCTGCGCCACCCGGTGGGCTCTTTGCTCGCGGTGCCGATGATCCACAAGGGCACCGTGCTCGGCGTGATCAACTTCGAGCGCCCCGGGACCAACGCCTTCCCGCGCGAGGAGATCGAGCTGCTGGGCGCGATCGCGGACCTCGCGGCCATCGCCACCAAGAACGCGCTGCTCCACGAACAGACGGTGGCGCTGTCGATCACCGACCCGCTGACCGGGACCGCCAACCGCCGTCACCTGTTCGCCCGGCTGGACCTGGAGGTCGAGCGGGCGCTCCGCTACGACACCCCGCTGTCGGTCGTGATGGTCGACATCGACCACTTCAAGAACCTCAACGACGAGCAGGGCCACCGGATCGGTGACGACGTCCTCCGCCGGGTCTCCGAGCTGCTCGCGTCGGACACCCGGAAGGTGGACCTGCTCGCCCGCTACGGCGGCGAGGAGTTCATGCTCGTGCTTCCCCAGGCGGACCGGAAGATGGCGCTGGAGGTCGCGGAGAAGCTGCGCCGCGCCGTCGAGGAGGCGCCCATTCCGGAGGGCCGGATGCAACCGCTCGGGCGCATCACCATCTCCATCGGCGTCGCCACCCTTCCGGAGGACGCGCGCACCCTCGAGCATCTCATCGACTGCGCCGACGCCGCGCTCTACGCCAGCAAACGCGGCGGACGGAACCTGACGACCGCCTTCGTGGCCGGAATGGAGCAGCACCCCGGACGGGAACGCGGCCCGCACGCCGCCCGCCGCCGTCGCACCGGCGAGGTGCCCATCACCGAGGTCCCGGTCCCGGGGCCGACCAAGAACAGCGCCTGAGGCTTGAAGCGGATGCGTTGGACTGTTCCCCTCCTGCTTCTGGCGCTGGTGAACGTCGCCGCGTGCGACCGGGCTGGCGTGCGTCCCATCTCCGGCTCCATCCTCGTTCGCCCCGGATCGGTCGCATTCGGAGACGTGGTGGTGGGCGTGCGGGCGAAACGCACCGTGGTGGTCTCGAACGGAACGAAGGCCCGCGAGCGCTTGAGCCTGCGGACCGAGGCCCCTTTCGAGCTCTGGACGGACGTCGTCGAAGTCCCCGGCGGCGGCAGCGTCGAGGTCGAGCTCACCTTCGCGCCCTCACGGCTGGGCTCGGCGAGGAGCGCGCTTCAGCTCGTCCGCGGCGGCGAGGTCCTGGTCGAGGTGAAAGTCAGCGGTTCGGGCGTCGGCGTCCCGAGCTGCCCAGCGCCGGAGCCCTGCCAGACCTCGGAGTTCTCCTGGGAGCTCGGCGAGTGTGTGGTGCAGGTCCGGCCGGATGGCGAGACGTGCAATGCGCCCTGTCTGCTGAATGCGACGTGTGAGGACGGGTTGTGTCGGGGTGAGGAGGTCAGCTGCGACGACGGCAACGCCTGCACGATCGACGCGTGTGACGCTGACGGCTCTTGCGTGAACCCACCGCTGGAGTGCGCCGACGACGGCGATCCCTGCACCGCCGAGTGGTGCGACCCGCTCGTTGGCTGTGCAGCGCGGTCGCTCGACGAGGGGACTGCCTGCGGAGACGGCAAGACGTGCCAGAAGGGCGGCTGCCTCTGGACCCCGCTCACCCCACAGCAGGTCTGCGCGCTCGACACGCCGTGCCAGGCTCCGGGCACCTGGACCGGCACCACCTGCGAGCGCCCGGCGCCGAAGCCGCTGCAGCCGGCGTGGCGCTACACGCTGCCGCCGGACTCCACGGGCGAGAGCCTGGTGATGGATGCGCAGGAGAATCTCTATTGGCTCGAACGCCACCGGACCACGCCGCCGAGACAGGAGCTGGTGAGCGTCGACCGCGACGGAAACCCGAGGTTCCGCGCGCCGATCGAGAGCACGTGGGCGCCCTGGACGATGGTCGTCGGCGACACCTTGTACCTGGTGGAGAAGACCGGGTCGTCGCCCAGCGCGATCGTCGCCCGCTCCGCCGTGGACGGTTCGGTGCTCTGGAGCAAGAGCGTCGCGGCCGACCTGGGGCTCTCCACGGGCTCGCCCTACTACCAGTACCTCCGCGCGGCCGGGCCCGACCGGATCTTCTTCTCGGTCATGGAGCGGCAAGGCGAACCGGTCCATGTCGTCGCGCTCGACGTCGCGACCCAGATGGTGGCGTGGTACCGGACCTTCGGGGACGCCGCGGTGCTCGACCATGTCGATGAGGCAGGCCGGTTGTTCGTCGACGACTACAACGAGCTGGTGGCGCTCGACTTCACCGGCGCCGAGCTCTGGAGGACCCGGCACCGCCCCTACCAGCGGGATCCCGTGTACGGCGGTTTCCTGTTCCAGGAGGACGGTCGTCTTCTGGATGCGAGCGACGGCCGCGTCGCGTTCGAGCTCCCGGTCGGCTCGGTGGCCCGCTTTCTCGTCCCGGGTGCGGCGGTCATGCTCTCCGGCGACTCGCTGATAGCGCCGCCCACCCGCGTGTTCACACAGCCGCTGCGAGGTGGTCCGTGGACGAGCGCGGTGCCCTCGGACGGCCTGCCCTTCAATGCCGCATCGGACGTGGTGCTGACGGGTCGGGGCGGGCTCCTCTTCGCGGGCGATGACCGCGCTGGTGGCTTCGCCCTGCGCGAGGTCCACACGACCGGGGAGGTCCTGTTCGAGTGTCCCCTGCCCTATGTCCCCCCGCCGTGCTGCGAGGGCGATCCGCGCCACCGATACGGGGACTCACAGATCCTGATGCGGGATCGGTGGATCGCCGCGGGCCGAATGGGGAGCGACTTCTTGATCGCCTTCGACATCCCCGGCGCGCAGCCTCCCGAACACGGATGGTACGGCGGGCTGAGGGACGGAACCGGACAGCCGAAGTAGCCGCCACTACTCGGGGATCGGCAGCGCCCGGAGGAACTTTCCGCCCTCGGGGATCTGCACGCGGAGCAGCAGGACCGCTCCGGGCTTCGCCGCCTTGATCGCCTTGAGCAGGTCCTCGTCGCTCTTCACCGGCTTGCCCCCCGCCTCGATGACCACCATGCCGGGGCGCAACTCTGCGTGCTCTGCGGGAGAGCCCGGGCGGACCTCGCGGATCAGCGCCCCCTGCGAGGGCAGTCCGGTGCCCTGGGCATAGCGCGGGTCCATGTCACTGAACGAGAGCCCGATCTTCTGCTGGCGCTGCTCGGCGAGCCCACCCTTCGACTCCTCCTTGAACACGCCCTCGAGGTCGGGACGCGTGATCAGGGTCACCGTGACGTCCCGCGGCTTCCCGTCGCGGTAGACCTTCAAGGTCACCTTGCTCCCGGGGGTCTGCTGCGCCACGATCCGGCTCAGGGCGCTCGCCGAGTCGATCTTCTGTCCGTTCACGGCGACGATCGCGTCGTCCTGCTCCAGCCGTCCGGCCGCGGGACCGTCCTGCGTCACCTCGGTCACGATGGCGCCCTTCTGCTCCGGAACCTTCAGCCCCTGCGCCAGATCATCCGTGAGATCCTGGATGCCGACGCCCAGGAACCCGCGGGTCACGCGGCCGCTCTTCTCGAGCTGAGGCAGCAGGGCGCTGACCACCTTCG
>JBAWAM010000858.1:0-7633 GCA_049589315.1 Myxococcaceae bacterium | reverse complement strand
GCGCAGCACGCTTCGCGGTGGGCGCAGGTGCGGAGCGGGGCCGCTCGGCAGCAATTTCCGGAGCAGGTGCCGGGCTCGACGGCGGCGGAACTGCCGGGACCTCCACGATGCTCACCACCAGGGGCTGCTCACGCCGAAGCGGCGGCGCGGACCGGGGCACGGACAGGAGCACCCCGAACGCCCCCGCGTGCAGGAGCAGCGACACCGCAACCGCGGTCCAGAACGAGCGCCGACTGGAGCGACTCGAGGACGATGTCGGCTGCTGCCGCATGTGGGCGAGCATGCGCCCGAGGCACAGCGTCGGCAAGCGCGAGGGGAGGGCCGGGACAGGCCCGCTCGGCGTTCGAAGCACGACAAGGGCAGCAGGCTGCCCGCCAAGGGAAACGCTGTGTGCTAAGCGGCTCGGGAGCGAAGGAGGCTACGGATGAAGAGGGCGTTGTTGGCTCTGCTGGCGTTGGCGACGACGCCGGTCTGGGCCCAGTCGGACAAGATCGAAGTCCCATACGAGCGCTACGAGCTCCCCAACGGTCTGGAGGTGATCCTCCACGAGGACAAACGCCTGCCGGTGGTGACCGTGAACATCTGGTACCACGTCGGCGCCTTCGACGAGCCGCAGGGGCGCTCGGGGTTCGCCCACCTCTTCGAGCACATGATGTTCCAGGGCTCGAAGCACATCGCCGACGACCGCCACATCGCGATGCTCGAGCAGATCGGCGCGACGGACCTCAACGGTACGACCAACTTCGACCGTACCAACTACTTCGAGACCGTCCCGTCCAACCACCTCGAGACCGCGCTCTGGTTGGAGAGCGATCGCATGGGCTTCCTGCTCGACGCGCTCACGCCGGAGAAGCTGAAGAACCAGCAGGAGGTGGTGAAGAACGAGCGCCGTCAGCGCTATGAGACGGCGCCCTACGGCCTCGCCGAGGAGAAGCTCTGGCACGCGCTGTTTCCGCAGCCGCACCCGTACTACGGCAACGTGATCGGCTCGATGGCGGATCTCGACGCCGCCACCCTAGACGACGTGAAGGACTTCTTCCGCACCTGGTACGCGCCGTCCAACGCGACCCTGGTGATCGCAGGGGACTTCGACAAGGAGAAGGCGAAGGCGCTGGTCGAAAAGTACTTCGGTTCGCTGCCCTCGCGCCCCAAGCCGAAGGCGCCCACGGTGCAGGACGCGCAGCTCGATAAGGAGGTCGTGATCCGCCACGACGAGGAGGTCGCCTCGCTCCCTTCGGTCTTCGTGGCGTGGCACACCCCCGCGCTCTTCAAGAATGGGGACGCGGCCGCCGACGTGCTCGCGAGCATCCTGTCGCACGGCAAGGCCAGCCGGCTGCACCGTCGCCTCGTCCGCGAGAAGCAGATCGCCCAGTCGGTCTCCGCGTACCAGCAGAGCATCGGCGCGCAGTCGGTCTTCACCATCGAGGCGGTGGCGGCGCCGGGCCACACCACCGAGGAGCTGCTGAAGGAGATCGACGCGGTGCTGGCGGAGGTCCGGGAGAAGGGCGTCACCGCCGACGAGGTCACCCGCTCACGCAACCGCATCGAGACCGGGTTCGTCTCGGGACTGCAGTCGGTGGCGGGGTTGGCGGATCGCCTGCAGGCCTACAACCACTACCTCGGGAAGCCGGACTGGTTCGCCCAGGATCTCGCTCGCTACGAGGCGGTCACTCCCGAAGAGGTCCAGTCCTTCGCCCGTGAGTACCTGAAGCCCGACAGGCGCGTGGTCGTCCACGCCGTTCCGCGCACCCCGGAGGCCCACTGACATGGCACGCACGCGAACCCTCACCACAGCGCTCGTCTTCGCCCTCGCCGGTGGATGCGCCACCACTCCGGAGAAGAAGCCGGAGCCGGCTCCCCAACCGCCCCCCGCGGAGCAGGCGCCCGTCGAAGCGTGGCGCCAGAACCCGCCCGTCCCGGCAGCGCCACCGGAGCTGCTGACGCCGACGTTTCAGAAGGCGTCGCTCCCCAACGGCATGGAACTCTACGTCAGCGAGCGCCACGACCTCCCCATCGTCTCGATGGGCGTGGCGTTCGCCGCCGGCAGCGCGCAGGACCCCGCGGGAAAGGCCGGCCTCGCCGATCTGACCATGCGGACGCTGCTCGAAGGTGCGGGCAAGCGTGACGCGATCGCGCTGGAGGAGGCCTTCGCAGAGCTCGGCGCGACGCCGTCGGCGGCGGCCCGTCCGGACGGCGCCTTCGTCGGCACCACTGCGCTCACCCGCAACGCGCCCCAGGCGATGGCGCTGCTCGCCGACGTCGTGCTCCGACCGACCCTCAAGGCGGAGGACTTCAAGCGCAAGCAGCGGGAGCACCTGAACACCCTCGCGCGTCAGGCTGGAAATCCCGGCTTCCTCGCGCAGGAGGCGTTCACGGCCGCCATCTACGGAGAGGGCCATCCGTATGGCTCGCTCACCTCGGGCGTACCCGCGACGGTGGCGAAGCTGACCGCGAAGGACGCCCAGACCTGGTACCGGAGCAATGTCGGGCCGAAGGCCGCAGCGCTGGTGGTGACCGGTGACGTCACCCTCGAGCAGGCGAAGCAGTGGGCGGAGCAGTACTTCGGCAAGTGGAAGGGCGCGGCAGCCCGCCCGCCGAAGCCGAGCGTGGTGAAGAACGGCAAGCGCGAACGGGTGCTGGTCCCCAAGCCGGGCCTGGCCCAGACGATCATCGTCATGGGTCGCCCTTCGATCGAGAGCGGCAACCCCGACCAGGCGGCGCTCGAGCTCGCCAGCACCGTGTTTGGCGGGTTCTTCGGCAGCCGTCTCAACCTGAACCTGCGCGAGGACAAGGGCTACTCCTACGGGGCCAGCGCGTATGTCGATCCCCGCCGTGGACCCGGGCCGCTGATGGCCTCGAGCGCGGTGCGCGCCGACGTGACCGGTCCCGCGGTGAAGGAGTTCTACAACGAGCTGGAGGGGCTGAAGTCGCGACCCATCTCGAAGCAGGAGCTCGATGCCGCGCGTGAAGGCCTCATCCGCTCGCTGCCCGGCTCGTTCAACTCGGTGGAGGACCTCAACAGCGCTGCCGCCGGGCTGTATTGGGAGGAGCGCCCGCTCGACTACTACAAGAAGCTGGTGGAACGCCTCGAGGGCGCATCGCTCGAGCAGGTCCAGGCCGCGGCGGTGAAGTACTTCGATCCCGCGGAGCTCGATCTGGTGCTGGTCGGCGACCCGGACATGGTGATGACCCAGATGGGCCAGCTCGGCTTCGGAGACGTACAGCTTCACCAGCCGCCCGTGAAGTAGGAGCTTCGGATGGCGAAGGTCTCCCTCACCCGGCACCTGTTCGCGTTCTTTCCCCAACTCGAGGGGCGGGAGCTCGTCGTGGAGGCGGAGACCGTTGCCGACGTGGTGCGCGAAATGGAGCGCATCGCCCCCGGGTTCGCGTTCTACGTCTGCGATGAGCGCGGCAGGCTGCGAACGCACGTCAACATCTTCGTCGGCGAAGAGATGATCTGCGATCGCGGCCGACTCACCGACCCGGTGGGGCCCGATGCGCGCGTCTTCATCATGCAGGCCTTGTCCGGAGGTTGAGCGAATGTCGGAACGCATTCTCGTCGGAACGCGCAAGGGGACCTTCATCGTCGAGAAGGTGAGCGGTCGCTGGCGGCCGCGGCTGGCAGGTCACGCCGGCGCGGGCGTCAACTACGTCGCCCGCGACCCGAACACCGGGACGCTCTGGGCGGCGCTGGGTCACGGCCACTGGGGCGCGAAGCTGTCGCGCTCCACCGACGGTGGCGAGACATGGGCGGACGCGCCGCAGATCAAGTATCCGGAGGGTGCCCGCTACCTGGCCCCGCCCATGCCCACTGAAGACGGTTCGCCGACGGGGAAGACCACGGTGAAGGACGCCACGCTGCTGAAGCTGTGGGTCATCGCCTTCGGTCCGGGGCGGATCTACGTGGGGACGATCCCGGGCGGCCTCTTCGTGAGCGAGGACGGCGGCGAGTCGTTCGAGCTCAATCGCCCTCTGTGGAACCATCCCTCCCGCGGCGGCGACCTCTTCGCCGGAGAAGGGACGGGGATGACCCACTGGTTCGGGACCCCGGCTTCGGAGGGCGGCGAGTTCGCGCCGGGCATCCACTCGATCGTGGTGGACCCAAGGAACGCGCAGCGCGTGCGGGTAGCGGTCTCCACCGCGGGCGTGATCGAGACCACCGACGGAGGCAAGACCTGGCACAGCCGCAACAAGGGCATGAGCATGGACTACCTGCCCAATGCCGAAGCGGAGTGGGGGCACGATCCGCACTTCATCGAGATCTCATCGGGAGATCCGGATCACCTGTGGCAGCAGAACCACTGCGGCGTCTTCTACAGCGCTGACGGCGCGGCGACCTGGAAGAAGGTGTCGAACCCGGCGAAGGGCGTCCACTTCGGGTTCCCGGTGGCAGTCGACGGCGGCGATGGGCGGACCGCCTGGGTGGTCCCCGGGAAGTCGGACATGGAGCGGATGGCGATCGGCGGTGGACTGTTCGTGGCGCGCACCCAGGACGGCGGGCAGACCTGGGAGGATCTCCGGGAAGGACTTCCCCAGGAGAATGCCTGGGACGTGGTCCTGCGGCACGCGCTCGGAAACAGCGGAGACGCGCTGGCATTCGGCAGCACGACCGGGAACCTCTACGTCAGTGAGAATCGCGGCGAGAGCTGGCGCACTGTCGCGAACAACCTGCCGCCGATCTACAGCGTCCGGTTCGGGTGATGGCGGGAGGATGCTCGGAGCTGGCCTCCATTGCGGAACAACCCTGTTGCGATCTTCGGCTGACACCTCGTTCCCAGTCGCTGGAATGAAGGGGATTCCAAGTGCTGAAGCGAATCGCACCGTACCTCTCGGTGGCCTCCGCGGCCCTGGTGTTCCTCTCGTGGGCTGTCTCCAACGGCCTGGAGGACCGCGCGCGCGGCGCACGGGAGAGGACTGCGGGTGTCATCGAAGCGCAACGGGAGTTCGCGCGCTATTGGGCACTGTCGCGCAAGCTTTCACGACTGGAATTGGCCGCGCGACGCTTTCAGGAGGTCACTCCCAGGAAGGAACCACGCCGACCGACCGAGGCATTCAGTCGGCTCCTGTACACGGACCTCGACGAGCTGGAACGGATGCGCCTCGCTCTCATGAAGCTCTCGTCGGAGGTACATGCCTCTCCGACCGCCACGCAGATGCTCGAGCTCGCTGAACGCCAGATGAAGGATCTCAAGCAGTCGGCGGAAGCGTGGTTCCGGGATCATGAGAATCGGCTGGGCGAGCTGTTCTCGGCGCCGCTGCGGGACGAAGACGCCGACGCGATGATGACGGAGCTGCTACGAGCCGAGGACGAGAAGATCGACGAGCTCGCCCGGGTTGCAGAGGCGTATCAAATGGCCTCGGTCCTGCTCATTCAGGAAGCGGAAGCGTACGCCGCCGGGCAGGCGCGACTCTCGAGGCTCGGACGCACCCTGGCGGGCATCGCGTTCGTCGCCGGAACCCTGCTGGCCCTCTATGGAAAGATGGTGGAGGTGCGCGGAAGACGAAACGAGGGAGCTCGTGACCAGTGCACTGACGCGAACGACTCATGATTCGCCTTCCGGAGCGGCGCGACCCAATTTCCGGGCTTGCACCAGCCGGCGGCCTTCTCCGATGGTCGCCGCAACGCGGCCCAAGCAGCGTCACGTAGAACGATCATGCGCTCTCCATACGATTCTTCTTTTTCATGAAGAATTTATAGATGTAGTCACCAGCTCTTCGATCGACGCTGGCCACGACTCGGGAAATTGGCGACACAGCCGTCTCATGATCGAAGACGACCAGCGGGAGCCCAGAGTACACCTCGTCGGGGTTGTCCAGCTGAATGTCCCACGTTCCATGCAACTGGATTCTGTAGACCTGGCCCACGTACCGGGCCAATGAATCCAGGGTCATCTTCTCCTGCTCGGACAGGAGCTCGTCTACAGCCCGATATCGCTTGAGGATCCACGTCTCGAGCCGAAGCAATGACTCGGGGCTGTAATCCAGCTCGAGCTCAGCTGGGAGCGCCTGGACGAAGTCCTCCAGCACATCGGGCATATCCATCAGCCACTCCTCGAAGGCGTCCCGATCGTTCTGCTCCGCATCCATGGTCCTGATCCTCGCTCACGCTCAGTCCAGCTGGACTGCCCGCGGAAATGGCGCCCCAGCCTTGGCGATTCCTGACCGGAGCGCACAGGCAAAACAACCGGGCGGTAGGGACGTGGCGGGGAGTGCCGGTCCGAGGACGAATCGTGGGTGGGTGGAGCAACCGTCACACGAAAGGGGGAGGAGTGTCGGAAGGAAGCTGAAGGTGGCTGAGGAATGCCAGCACCGGGCAAGGCATCCGGCCGGCCGGTTCGCTGCTTCCGGAGCTCCAGCGTGGAGCTCAGCGCGTGCCGCGATAGATGACGCCCGTGTGGTTGGCGTCGGTGCCGACTGCGAACCAGGTGTTCGTATCGGCAGCCCAGAGTCCGAAGATGTTCAGGTCGGGTCCTGCCGAAACCTCGCTCCACTCCCCGCCGCGGAGCCTCGCGAGCTGGTGCCCGGAACCACGCAGCGCGCCGGCATAGATCTCGCCTCCTGGAAGGCCCTCGAGGGACAGGATGGTCGTCGCGGCATTCGGATTGAAGACGAAGCTCCACTCGCCGGTGCTGCTGTCGCGCGCGATGATTCTCTGTCTCGAACCGCCCGCGAACACCCGGGTCGCATCGCCCCAGACCGCCTCGAAATTCTGGTTCGCGACGTCGTTCTGCGTCCACTCGGACGGGAAGTGGATCAGTTCGGAGTAGAGGACACCGGTCTGGTAGCGCAACATCGTGGCCTGCGCGGCGATGTACACGGCGCCGTTCGGCGCTACCCAACACGCCTGGTTCCGCCTGGCGCCGGTGTTCGGAACGACCGGAATCCAGCCGTTGCTCCCCGGATCGAAGCGGTACAGGACGCCCGTCGTCACCGACGCATTCCCGACCGCGTAGACACCCAGCCCTTCGGCCCCGCACATCCCGGTGATCGACGCACTCACCGGCGTCACGACGTAGCTTTCCCGATCGCCGCAGTTCTCGCGACACGCAACGAGCTGGCCGTCACCGCCGGCGTACACCTCGCCCGTCGCGGACACCCAGAGCCCGTGCAGGTCATTGCTCGACTGCGCGTTGGAAAGCGCCTCCGACCAGGAGCCGTTCGAATACCGGAAGATCCGGCCCGAACTCGCGGCGACGTAGAGGTCGGTCGCGCTCACGCCGTGGACCGCGTTGAAGGCCGGGGCGGACGGTGCGCCGAACTTGCCCCACGAGAGTGGCTCCAGATCGCTCTCCGGGCCGGAGTCCCGAGCTCCGGCATCCTGGATTTCGCCGCCCCCATCCGGTTCGCCGGCGTCGCCGAACGTTCCGCCGTCCGGGAGGAAAACGCTCGCATCTGCCGCGGCGCCCTCGACCGTGCAGCGCCCGCCGTCGAAGCAGTTCAGGTAGGCGGTCTGGAAATCGAGGCAGCCGGTGAGCTGGCTGCTCGCCACGACGAGCCCCACGACGATCGCGGTCCGGATCATGGCCAGCTCCCGCTGAAGACGATGCCGGCGCCCTCCGCTGCGCCCCACGGCGCCAGCGCGACCTTCCCGGATGCGCCGTCGGCCACGTACAACACGCCGGCCGCGACCAGC
>JBAWAM010000857.1:0-4657 GCA_049589315.1 Myxococcaceae bacterium | reverse complement strand
ACCTGGGTGTGGTCCGGCGCGTCCCGGGTGGCGTTCTGCGCGGCCTGCTGCAGTGACTGCGCTGGGTGGGCCGACGGGCCGGACCGCGCGGGTGCTGCGGCGCTCCGGGTCTTGTAGCGCGCCAGCTCCAGCTCCACGACCTTGAGCTGCTTGCTCTTCTCCTGGAGGGCCTGCTGCAGCCGGGTGACTTCCTGGCCCTTGAGCTGGTCGCGGCGGTCGAGCTCCGCCTTGTGCTTGTGCTGGAGCTCTTCGGCGTCCTTCTGGAGTCGGGCTTCGATCTCCTTCCGCTCCCGCAGCGCGGCCTGCAGCCGGGCGGCCGCCTCGTGTGCCCTGGCCTCCGCGGCCTGCGCACGCGCGGTCAGCTCGCGCTCGGCGCGGACCTTCGCGGAGTGCGAGTTCTCCACCGCGAGCTCCATCTCCTGGATCTTCTTGGCCCGGGTCGTGAGCTGCGTCTGCGCCTCGCGGACCTTGTTCTCCAGGTCGGCGATCCGCGCCTGCGACTCCTGCGAGATCTGCCCGATGCGCGCCTCGGTCCGGGCCAGCTTGCTCCCCAGCTCCTCCAGGGCGCGCTTGGCTTCGGCTTTCTCGTGCTGCACCGCCGCCTGGAGTTCCTGTGCCCGCGCGGTCTGCTGCTGAAGCTGCTGCGAGAGCTTTGCCCGCTCCTGCTCGCGTTCGTGCTGGGTGTTCTGGATCGCCTGCTGTGCGGCGTTCAGCGCGTCGGTCCTGTCGGTGAGCTCCGCCTGGACGGCCTCGAGCTGCTGGGCCGCGTAGTTCAGCCGCTGCCCGTACTCATCGAGCTTCTTCTTGCCCTCGGCGTCGGCCGACCGGACCTTCGCGTCGAGCTGCTTGATCTGCTCGTTGCGCGTGGAGAGCTCGCGGTTGAGCGCGTCCTGCTGGCGCTGCTTGTCCTGCTGCGAGGCGACCAGCCTGCGCTCGAGCTCGTTCTTCTCCCGGGTGACGGTGGCGAGGTCGTTCTGCAGGACCTCCTCGCGCCGCTGCGACTCCTCGGTGATGGTCTGGATGCGCTCGTCGAGGTGGTTCCGGGCGTCCTCTCCGTGCGCCACCTGGGCGGTGAGCTGGGTGACCTCGGCCACGCGCTGCCCGAGCTCCTGCTTCACCGCGGCGAGCTGCTCGGCCAGATCCAGCCCGCTGTCCCTCGCCGACTCGAGCTCGCTGCTGAGCTCGGCGACCTGGGCCTCCAGCACCGCCTTGTTGCTCGAATGCAGCTGCTGCTCGCTCCTGAGCGCTGCGGTGGTGTCCTCGAGGTTCGCCCGGGTCGCGGCGAGATCCACGCTGGTGGACTCCAGCCGCTCGCGCAGGTCGTCGCGCTCCGAGGTGAGCTCGGAGATCTGCTCCGACGTCTCCGCCTGCAGCCGCTCGTGGGCCGCCCGCTCGGCCTCGTAGTTGCCCTGGGCCTCGGAGAGATCGGCGCGAAGCTGGCCGATCTGCCCCATGTGGTCCTCCTGGACCTTCTCCAGCCGAGCCATCTCCGCAAACGCCTGCTTGAGCTCGGACTCGCGTTCGGTCCGCTGCTGGATCGTCTGCTGGAGCTGGCCGCGGGTCTCCTCCAGCGCGACCCGGACCTTGCCCAGCTCGGCGTCCAGGGTGTCCCGCTGCCCCATCGTCCGGGAGAGCTCGACCTGCGTCTTGTTGAGCGCGGTGTGCGCCTCCTCGAGGGTCTTGTCGGTCTTCTCGAGCTCGGCCTGGGTGGCTTCGAGGTCGCCGCGCGTCTCGGCGAGGTGGGCCTCCGTGCGCGAGAGCTCTGCCTGGGTCTGCTCCAGGGTCCGCTGGGTGTCGGCGCGGAGGTGCTCGGTGTTCTGCAGCGCCTCGCGGGTGCGGACGAGCTCGGCCCCGGTGGTCTCGAGCTGGCCGCGCGCATCGGCGAGGGTCGCCTCGGTGCGGTTGAGGACCGCCTGCGTCTCCTCGAGGGTCTGCTGCGTGTCGGACCGGATCTCCTCGGTGTTGTGCAGGGCCTCGCGCGTGCGCTCCAGCTCGGCGCCGGTGGCCTCGAGCTGACCGCGGGTATCCGCGAGCGTCGCTTCGGTCTGGGAGAGCTCCGCACGGGTCTGCTCGAGTGTGTCCTGCGTCTCGGCCCGCAGCGCCTCGGTGCTGTTGAGCGCGTCGCGGGTGCGCGTCAGCTCGCCCTCGGTCGCCTCGAGCTGGCCTCGGGTGTCCGCCAGCTCCGCCTCGGTGCGGGCCAGCGTGCTGCGGGTCTCTGCCAGCGAGCCGTTCGTCCGGTCGAGCTCGCCCTGCAGCTCGTCGATCCGGCCGTCGCGGACGCCCACATCGCTCTCGAGCGAGGCGACGGTGGACTCGAGATCCGAAATCCGGATGTTGAGGTTCTGGATCGTCGCGTCCGCGGCGGAGAGCCGGGCGGTGAGATCCTGCTCCAGCTGGTCCTTCGCGTCGGAGAGCGCGGCGAGCTCGGCCTGGAGCTCCTCCTCGCGGTCCGCGGCGGCCGCCTTCGCCGCCTCCAGCTCGCCTTCGAGATCGCCGAGCCGCTCGACGTTCTGTGCGATCTGCTCGTTGAGCTCCGCTTCGGTGCGCTCACCCTTCTCGACCGTCTCCGACAGCTCGCGCTCGAGCGCGGCGATCTTCGAGTCGCGCTCGGCGAGCCGGTCGGTCATCATCTGGGCGATGCCGTCGCGCTGGATGCGCAGGTCCTCGCGCTGGGCGCGGGTCTCCTCGAGCTCCTTCTCCAGCTCGGCGAGGTCCGCGGTGACCTTGGCTTCGAAGTCCTGCCGCTCCTTCGTGAGGCGCTCGATCTCCTCCTCGGCCTGGTTGCCGCGCTCCTCGGCGGCGCCGAGTCGGCTCTCCAGGTCGCGGACCGTGGCGTCGCGCTCCTGGCGCGCGCGCTCGAGCTCCTCGGCCTTCGAGTTGAAGTCCTTCTCCCACTGCGCGATGCGGGAGTCGCGATCCTGCTGCGTCTCCGTCAGCTCGTCCTGGGTCCGCGCGAGGTCCTGCTCCAGCTCGCCGATCCGGGCGTCCTTCGCCTGCACCGTCTCGCCGAGGTTCTTCTCCTTGACCTCGAACTCGAGGGTGGCGACGCCGTACTCCTTCTCGAGCCGGTCGTATTCGTTGCGCGCATGTTCGAGCTCGTTCGCCCGACGCGCCAGCTCCTCGTCGCGGTTGGCGACCTCCTTCTTGAGGATGTGGATCTCCTTCGAGTGCGAGGAGACGACCTCGATCAGGTCCTTCTCGCCAATCGCCTTCTGGAGATACATCTCCTCGAGCGCCGCGCCGTGCTCGCGATCCTTCTGCGCCATCTGCTGCTGGGCGCCGTTGAAGCGGCGGATCCAGTCGTCCACCTGCTCCTTGAGACCCTGGACCTCCACGTCCTTGTCGTGGAGGCGATCCTCTACGGAGAGCAGCTCGCGCTCGCGGACCGACCAGATCTCCGAGATGCGGGCGACCTGCGCTTCGCGCATCTTCAGCTCGTCGCGGATGATCTGGAGCTTGCCCTCCGGCGTGCCCATCTGGTCGCGACGAATGGTGGACTTGCGCGCCTGGCGGGATTCAGCGAGCAGTTCGTCCTTGCGGTCGGCGATCGAGGCGAAGGCGCGGTCGAGGAACGAGCGGTCCTCCCCGGTGATGGCGGAGCGGCGCTCGCGGCGGGGCAGCTTCGGCGGGCCGCCGACGCTGGTTCGGATGGGCGGGGGCGTCGCGGGAGCGGTGGCGGACTGCGCGGGCGCGCCGTTCAGCCCGAGGGCCGAGTCGAGCGACGAATCGACGTCATCGTTCTCTGATTCTGGTGACACCGAATCTCCCGTGGGGGCGACCAGCCCCGTGGCGACTTGCGCCAGTTCCGACATTTCGAAGGGAATCGACAGATAGCCGTCCGCCGCGTCCGGGCGTTGGGCGTGCGCGCTCAAGCCTTCGCGGCCGACATCCGACGACAGCAACAGGACTGGCAGCGCCTGGCCGAATTTGGCTTTCTTGATCTGCCCGCACAGGACGAAGCCCGAGTGATCCGGAAGCTCCGCGCGGAGCACGACGAGATCCGGGCGACGTTTCTCCAGCTCGCGCTGGGCGTCGGCAGAGGTGTTCGCAGTCGCAGTGGTGTACCCGGCGTTGCGCAACACCGAGGCCATGCTCAGCGCAAATTCATTCGAGCTTTCGACGATAAGGACGCGGCGTTCCATGGGGGCCTGAACCCACGGACTCTAGCCGCCGCCGGAACGTGTTGGAAAGCTTTGGGAAATGGGTGCTGTCGGCTGAACGGTCGGCGGCGGAGGACCTTCGCGTCCCGGAAAGTTCGTTGGCGGAGTCGGGCGGGCGAACTGTGCTCCTTCGGGCGGGCAGTAGCCGTGCACGAGCTGCGCGAACCATGGATCCAGATTTGACGGAATCGTCTCGGTAGACGGTACGTCCGGCGGTGGACCCGAGGCCTCGACGTGCTCGAGCACGGAGTCGTCGGCCACTGCGAGCGCGGGCTCGGCAGCGGGCGCCGGAGCCGTCAGGGCGTCCTCGGCGGTGAGACTGCCCTCTGGATCGATGGTTTCGAGCAGGACGACCGAGCTCACCTCGACCGGCCCGTCCGGTTCCTCGTCCGCCGGCTCGACCTCCTCTGCGGCCACCTCGACCGCCTCCGCGTCCTCCGGCCGAGGGGGTTCGGCAAGGCGGCCCAACGGGGAAGGGAGCGGCGGCGGGGTGATGC
>JBAWAM010000856.1:0-3971 GCA_049589315.1 Myxococcaceae bacterium | reverse complement strand
TCGGCGTTCGCGTAGGAGATGTCGGCGTAGTTCACGAACACGCGCTCGATGGGGTTCTCGAAGCGCTTGGCGAAGACGCTGGCCGCCAGGACCTCCTTCTCGCCCGGGAACCACTCGGCGCGCAGATCGCCGTTGTGGATGCGGGTGGCGACGAGATCCTTGTTGCCGCTGACCGCGCCGCGTCGGACGAAGTCGTAGAACATGAACGGCGCGAGCTCGCGGAAGGTCGGCCGGGCCAGGGTGTAGCTGTAGCCAGCGCGCAGGTTGACCTTGTCCGACACCGCGTAGACCAGGTTCGCGGTGGGCAGCACGTCGGAGTAGACCTGACGTCCCAGCTCGGGAGTGCCGCCCGTGACGGAGAACGTGCTGCGCGCATTGAGCTCCTGGGTGGAGGTCTCGTAGCGCGCGCCGCCGACCAGCCGGAGCTTGTCGGTGATGTTTGCGTCCGCCATCAGGTAGCCGGCGAAGATCCCGAGATATGCGCGGTAGGCGTCCTCGTTCCGGGTGTCCTCCTGAAGCAGGATGTTGGGGCCGAGGTGCTCGGGCGCGAACAGCTCCTCGGGGGTTCCGCCGAGCGCGTCGGAGGCGCCGCCGCGGTAGACGAACCGGAACCGCCGGGCGTCGAACTGGCGCCACGAAACCTGGGTGAAGCCGCCCGCCTTCAACTTCACCGAGCTGAACGGATAGGTGAAGTTCAGGCTGCCGCCCGTCGAGTCCTCCGCAAGGTCGGCAAAGAAGCGCATGCCGTCGCCAGGGGCGTTGCGGTAGACGCGCCGACCCTCGGCGTCGGTGCGGAAGGCCACGTCGCGGGTATCCGGCTCGGCGCGATCCACCCTCGAGTAGTTGGCGTTCCAGTCGACCTCGAGGTTGCCCAGCCCGGCCAGGCGGTGGAAGCCGCGGACCTGGTTGAAGAGGAGTGCCCGGCTGATGAACTGGAGGCGGGTGCCGTCGATCAGCTGGTTCTGATCACCCTCGCTCACCGCGCTGACGGTCTGGGTCATGCTGTCCGTGTCGCGGGTATAGAGGCTGAACAGCGAGAGCTCGTCGTTGGAGCTGATTCGATAGCCCAGGTTGAGAAGACCGCTCAGCCCGCTCGACTGGGTCCCCTTCTCCGCAGTGCCGACGTCGTAGAGGCGCAGCGAGTCGCCGTCGCCGCCGCGGTCCACCCGGCCCACCA
The DNA here is from genome assembly GCA_049589315.1 of Myxococcaceae bacterium. GTDB lineage: Bacteria > Myxococcota > Myxococcia > Myxococcales > Myxococcaceae > JBAWAM01. The sequence goes on along the minus strand of JBAWAM010000856.1, from coordinate 2,794 downwards.
CCGAGCGCTGGATGCTCTCTTTTCGGTTCCAGGTCACGCTGGCGAGGTAGCCCAACTGCTTTCCGCCGAGGTGCAGGGTGTCTCCCACCGACGCCCCGATGCTGGCGTTGGGAAGCGATCCGGTCCGGCGGGCGCTCCACACGTTGTCGAACGAGCGGGCCACGTCTCCCGTCAAGTCGCGCCGGATGGGACCGTCCGTCGGCACCTGGGTGGGCAGATCCTGCGCCCCTCCCGCGTACGTCTGGCGCTGCTGGAAGGTCGACTCGCTGTCTCCGGAGAAGCTGACCGAAGGCTTGAACTCGAACTTCTGCGGATAGCTGTTGGTCTCGATCATCAGCGCGCCGCCGCCGAACGTCCCGGGGATGTCCGGCGTGTACGACTTCACCACGTTCAGGTTCGCCAGCAGGCTGTTGGGGAAGATGTCCAGCGGCACCGCGGGCTCGTCGGGCTCGGGGCTGGGCATCATCGACCCGTTGAGCAGGGTCGCGGAGTAGCGACCGCCGAGGCCGCGAAGCAGCACGAACTTGTTGTCGACGACGCTGGCGCTCACCATGCGCTTCACCGCGTCCGAGGCGCTGGAGTCCGGCGTGCGGGCGATCTCCTGGGCGGAGATTGCATCCGAGACCACGGCCGACTTCTTCCGCTCTGCCAGAAGCGCGCTCTCCGACTTGCGATCGGCGCGGACCTCGACGACCACCTCCTGCACGGTGTCGGAGCGCGCGGCGAGCGCAAGGTCCAGCTCGGTGGCTTCCCCGGCGCGGACCACCACGCCGCCGATGCCGCGGCCCTCGTACAGGTCGTACCAGACACGCAGGTCGTACGTGCCGGGGCGCAGCTTCAGCTCGAAGTTCCCGTCGATGTCGGTGGTGGCCATGCCTGTGCCGCCCTTCACCACCTTCACCGGCGCGTCGATCAGGCCTTCTCCGGTCTCCGCATCGGTCACCCTGCCGCGAATGCCGGTGAACGCGACCTTGCGCGGAGCCTCTGCCGACGCTTCCTCCACCGCGGCGGGCGCCGGCGTCGGCGCGGGCTGGGCATCCGCTGCCATGCCCCCGTGGGTGACGCCTGCTTCGGCTTCAACCGCGGCCACGCCGGCATCCGCGCTCGACGTGACCTGCTCCACGACGGTCACGCCTGCGTCAGCGGACGCGGACTCCTGCTCCACGACTGCGACACCTGCGTCGGCGGACACGGCGGCCTGAACACCCGGCGCCACGCCAGGGTCCCCTTCCGCGGCTGCGACGGGGAGCGAGAACAACAATGCGGCGACAAAAACTCTGGAAGACACCTGGTTCTCCGTCCTTCGGACATGGACCCGTCCCAAGGGCGAGCGGGAGGTACCCGATCGCCGGTGACAAGTCCGTGTCGTGTTTTGAATATTCTGGTTACGAAGCCGGACGCTCGGGCAGCACCGCCACGGTCTTCACTGCGTTCCGCGCCAGATCGAGCACCTGCATGGCGTCGTCGTAGGCCACGTCATCCTCGGCATCGAAGAACAGCACCTGGTCCGCCCGTCCCGAGAAGATCCGGGCGAGACGGTTGGCCAGCTCTTCCCTGCTCACCGTGTCCTTGTTCACCAGGACCGATCCGTCCTGCTTCAGCGTGAGCACGACCGGGGGCGTGGGATCGTCGGCCGGTGGAGGCGGTTCGGACACGTCGTCCTTCACCGGAACACGCATCCACACGTGCTTGGTCATCAGCGGCGTGATCACCATGAAGATGATCAGGAGCACGAGGACCACGTCCACCAGCGGCGTCACGTTCATCGCCGGCTGCGCGCCCTTCTTCTTCGGTCCTCCGACAGCGAAGGCCATGTCAGCTCTCCTTCGTCCCGTTGGACTTCGCCACGACCTGCAGCATCACGCCCGGGAAGCCGATGTCCTGGGCTTCCTTGAAGACCCGCCGGATCTCCGAATACTTCGTGGCGCGGTCTCCGCGGATGACCACCCGCCGCTTCGGGTCGGCGCTGCGGATCTTCTGCAGCTCGGTCCGGAGCGCAGCGCGGTCGAGCCGTGCCTTCTCCAGGAAGAGCGACCCATCGCTCTTGACGCTCACCGTCACCGGCTCCAGCTCGCTCTCCTTGTTGGCCGGGCTGAGGATGCCCGGGAGCTCCAGCGGAATCCCCGCCTCGGCCTGCGGCATCACCACCATGAAGATGATGAGCAGCACGAGCACCACGTCGACCAACGGGGTGACGTTGATCTCCGCCTGGATGTTCGATCTACGCGTTCGCGCGGACATGACCCTCTCCGTCACGCGTGGCGACGCCGGGCGCCGGCAGTTCGACCGACTTGGCGCCGTTCGGGAGGTGAGCCGTCGAACCCGACTCGAGCGCGTCCACGAGCTGACCGCGCGCCTGGTCCAGGGCCAGGGACAGCCCATCGGCCTGGCTGCTGAGGAAGTTGAACGCGAGCACCGCAGGGATGGCCACCAGCAGGCCCAGCGCGGTGACCACCAGCGCTTCGGCGATACCGGCGGACACGGCCCCCAGGCCGCCCGACCCTTCGGCAGAGATGCCCTCGAAGCAGGTGATGATGCCGACGACCGTTCCGAGCAGACCGACGAACGGGGCCACGGAGCCGACCGAGGCGAGCACGCCCATCCCGCGGCGAATCTCCGCGTTGAGCGCCTCGGACTTGCGCTCCAGCTCTCGCCGGGTCAGCTCGACCGCGCTGCGCTCCGGACTGAGCTGCAGAAGATCCGCAGCGCCGACCCGCAGCGGCGGGTGGTCATCCGCGGAGACCGCGCCACGAAGTATTCGGAGATCCGGCGGGTCTTCAAGGAAGCCCAGGAC
>JBAWAM010000855.1:0-3756 GCA_049589315.1 Myxococcaceae bacterium | reverse complement strand
GACCGGAACTTCTCGCGCGAAGTGGCCCGTGCCCGGACCTTCGGGTTCCTGCGGGACGTGGAGATGCTGAAGAAGATGGGGCTTGCCCGGGGCGGCGGATTGGAGAACGCCATCGTCGTCGACGAGTTCTCCATCCTGAACCCGGACGGCCTGCGCTTCCCGGACGAGTTCGCCCGGCACAAGCTGCTCGACGCCATTGGCGACGTCTCGCTGTTCGGCCGCCCGGTCATTGGCGCTCTCCGCGTCTTGAAGAGCGGGCACGCCCTGAATCACAAGCTGGTGACGAAGGTGCTGTCAGACCCGTCGAACTACGTCGTCGTCCGTGCCCACCGTCGCGAGGTCGAGCGGCTGGATCTGCGACTGCCGGATTTCGCCGGCAGCCTCGAGCCGCTGGTCGCCTAGCAGGTCAACGGATTCACTCCCCGGCGGGGCGGACCCCGAGCCGCCGCGCCAGCAGCGCGAGCTGGGCCCGGTTCTCCGGTCCCAGCTTTCGGTACAGGTTGGACACGTGCGCGCGCGCGGTCCGTTCGGTGATCCCCAGGCAGGCGGCGATCTTCAGGTTGTCGTGCCCGGCGGCGACGTGGCGCAGGACGTCGAGCTCGCGTCCGGTCAGGCCCCTCAGGACGGGCGAGAGCTGCGGCTGCGGCTCCTCGCCGATCCGGAGATCCTCCGTCAGCGGGAACAGGCGCTCGCCCCCCGCGACCCGGTGAATGGCCTCGACGAGCTGGTCCGAGCCGACCGCGTGCTTCCACAGATATCCGGCGAGCCCTTCACGGTGGCAGCGCTCCACGTCGGAAGGATCCCGGCTGTTGGCGAGCACGAGCACTTTCACTTCCGGGTACCACTGGCGAAGGAAGGTGACGATCTCCCAGCGCTCTTCGTCCGGGCTGGTTCCGCGGACGTCCAGCAGCGCCACGTCGGGACGAACCGACTCCACCATCATCCGGAACTGATCGGGATGCCCGCAGGCGCCTCGAACGGGAACGCCGCGTGCCTTCAACAACGCGGCGAGACTCTCTCGTAAGACGCGTTGATCCTCGAGCAACGCAACGGACGGTCCACTGTCGGCGGACGTCTCCACTTCCATTTGTGCCTCCCCCCGGGCACCTGTCCCCAACAACCGGCGCCCTGTCCGTGACGCCTGATGCGACGCGAACGGACGCTACGGTGTCTACGCCAGTGACGATTTCCTGAGAACTGTCCCGGGGCGCTTCCCCCGTTTCCTGCCTCGGACAGTGCTGGTTCGAGCGAAGACAGAAACCCGGCTGTTGCTTATTGCGCCCGACCCTCATCACCCACAATATGCCCGGCTCTATGAACCTTCCGAATCGCCCGCTGCTCTCCGCGGCCCTTCTGGCCGTCATCACCACCTCGCTCGCGCTGACCGGCTGCAACAAAGAGAAGTCCGCTGCGGTCACGCCCAAAGTCCAGGGAGGCGATCAGGTCGTCGCGACGTACTCCGGCAAGACGATCACCATGAACGACCTGGAGAACAAGGCGGCCGATCAGCTGTACGAGGTGCGGCAGCAGACCCTCGACCAGATGATCATCGAGGACCTGGTCCAGGGCGAGGCGAAGAAGCGGGGCATGACGGAGGAGCAGCTGCTGAAGGCGGAGATCTCCGACAAGGTGCCGCCGCCTCCGGAAGACCAGATGCAGCAGTTCTTCCAGCAGCTGCAGGCGCAGGGGCAGCTCCCGCCCGGCGCGACGTTCGAGTCCATGAAGGATCGGCTGGCCGCAGCGATGACCCGGCCCCAGCAGCAGCAGCGCGCGGCGGCGTTCTTCGAGGAGCTGCGCAAGCAGGCCAACGTCGACGTCAAGCTGCAGCCGCCGAAGAAGGAGGTCGCCGCCACGGGGCCGTCGAAGGGTCCGGAGAACGCGCCGATCACGATCGTGGAGTTCAGCGACTTCCAGTGCCCGTTCTGCTCGCGCGTGATCGAGACCGTCGACCAGGTGATGGAGGCCTACCCGGGCAAGGTCCGCCTGGTGTTCCGCCACTTCCCGCTCGACTTCCACCAGGACGCGCCGAAGGCCGCCGAGGCGTCGATGTGCGCCAACGAGCAGGGCAAGTTCTGGGAGTACCACGACGCCCTCTTCAAGAATCAGCAGAACCTGAAGGAGGAGGGTCTCAAGCAGCAGGCGCAGGCGGTGGGGCTCGATGCGGCGAAGTTCGAGCAGTGCCTGACCTCGGGCAAGTACGCCGAGCAGGTGAAGAAGGACATGGAGGCCGGCAAGCAGGTCGGGGTGACCGGCACGCCCGCCTTCTTCATCAACGGTCGGCAGCTCTCGGGCGCGGTCCCGTTCGAGGAGTTCAAGAAGGTCATCGATTCGGAGCTCGGGACCCAGAAGGGCTAGACTCCGGGTCCTGGTGAGCCTCAAGACGACAGTCGAACTCAAAGGCGAAGCGGCTGCGGTGGACCTACCGCGGTCGCTTTCGTCCATCTGGCGCCCGGGAACCGGGCTGAGCGTGACCCCGCTCGGCGCCGAAGGGGCGCTGTTGCTCCGCGACACGGTCGAGGCGGACGGCTTCATCGCCGGGAGCCTCGCCTCGCTCAGCGCGACCGAGCTGTTCGCGCTGGTCGTCTCCGGCGTGCGCAGCGGGACGCTCGTGTATTCGCACGGCGCGGTCCGCAAGACAGTGAGCTTCAAGGACGGCGAGGTGGTGTTCGCCACCTCGACCGAGCCGTGGGAGCGCCTGGGCTCCCTGCTGGTCACGCTGGGGTTGATCACGCGCGAGCAGCTCCACGCCGCGCTCACCGAGGTCGAGCCGGGCGTGCGGCTGGGTCAGGTGCTCACGCGCAATGGGCTTCTCTCCGCCACCCGGCTGTACAGCGGGATGACCTACGTGGTCCGGGAGATCGTCCTCAACCTCTTCACCGAATCCGAGGGGAACCTCCTGTTCCTGGAGAACGCCCCGCCGTCGGAGGACGTGCTCAAGCTCCCCGACGCGACGCGCGATTTGGTGCTGCAGGGCATCCAGCGCGGCGAAGAGGTGGCCCGCCTGCGGACGCGGCTCCCGCCGGAGCTGAGGGTCGCGCAGGGCAGGGAGGAGACTCCCGAGCACGGCCGTGCTGTCTGGACGAAGGCGGCCAGGGGTGCGGACCTCCGGGCCCTGCGACCGACGTTCGAGGGCAGTGAGCACGCGTGGCTGTCACTGGTCGACGAGCTGCTGGCGAGCGGCGTGCTTGCCGTGCGGCCGCGCACCGAACCCGAGCTCGAGCTGGAGCAGGTCCCGTCGACGGCAGCGCCCCCGACGGTGCTCCAGAAGTACGAGCTGCTGTTCGAGACGATCTGCGCCGCGCTCCAGTCGAGTGGGCAGGAGCTCGACGATCTCCGCTCCTTCCTGGACGACCCCAGTCCCGGGTTGGAGAAGGCCTTCGAAGGGGTGACCCTGAGCGACGAGGGGCGGCTCGACATCGAGCGCCTGCTGGCGAACGGAGCGGGAGCGGAGGCGCTGGACGCGTTCGCATCGTACGCGTTGTTCTCCGCGCGGAACGTGCTACCTCCGGGAATCGCCGAGGCGCTCTCGGCCGAATTCCGACGCATCCAGGAGGGACGAGATGACCGCCGATGAGGCACGCGACCGGATCGCGCTCGCCGCCGATCTCCCGCTGACCGAGGCCCAGGCGCTCTACGCCGAGGTGTCGCAGTGGGTCGGCTACGTCAAGGTCGGTCTGTCGCTCTTCGTGGAGCACGGGCCGGAGGCAGTGCGCGCGTTCACCTCGCGCGGCGCCCGGGTGTTCCTCGATCTCAAGC
>JBAWAM010000854.1:0-16254 GCA_049589315.1 Myxococcaceae bacterium | reverse complement strand
CTTCTTCGCCGCGGTGACGTCGGTGGGCACGTCGATGCCGGTGGCCTGCTTGATCTTGCTCTTCGCGGAGTCCACCGCTGCCCCCACCGCGCCCGACTTGAGGCAGCTCTCGACCAGCGACGTCGCGATTCCCCCCGCGTTCGGGCGGTACTCGGGTCCGTCCACAGAGCCAGCGATCTCGATCGGGATCGCGAGCTCCTTCTGGTCCGCACCGCAGCGCCCGCCAGTCACCGAGCTGAGCACCGAGCCTGGAAGGAAGTACGTGCCCTCGAGGAACAGCTTTCCCGCGATCCCGATCGCGCCGCCCAGGGTGACCCGGCTTTGATCGAGGCCGAAGGTGACGGGCTCGACCAGCTGCAGCTTTCCGTCCTTCACCACCAGCTTCGCGATCAGGTCCTTGATCTCGTTCCTGCCCACCAGCGCCTTCGTCGAGACGCCGGGGATCCGCTGCAGCGCGGACAGCTGCCCGCCCACGGCGCCCGTGATGCTGGCGCGATTGAACTGGCCCTTCCGCAGCCCCAGATCGATCGATCCGTGGAGGAACTTCTCCAGGTCCGCGGTGCTGTAGCCGGCGCCGGAGAGGTCGATCTTCAAATCTGCCCGCCCATCGAGCGCGTCCTTGTAGCGGGTCTGCTCCGCCAGCGCGCGCCCGAGGTTCACGTCCTTGATCTGCATCCGCGCCTTGAACGGCATCTTGCCGCGCCAGATCTCCGCCTCGGTTCCACTGGCGCTGACGGTGCCCTCGTACGCGCGGAAGGTGGCCTCGTCGAGCACGAGCCGCCCGTCCTCGAGCCGCATCTTGCCGCGGAAGTCCCGCAGCTCGGCGCCTTCGTAGATCACCCGGGCAGCCGTGAGCATGCCCTCGAAGCGGTACTTGCGCAGCTCGGGGTCATCCGGGGCTTCGTTTTCGACCTCTGTTCCGCCTTCCTTCGTCGCGCCGTCGTCCGCCTTCTCTTCCTCGTCCTCGCCCATCAGCTCGTCCAGATCCAGCAGGCTCGAGCTGGCCGTCAGCTTCAGGTCAGGGCGCACCAGGTTCTGGAGCGACGCGTGCCCGCGCAGATCGCTCCGGCCGATGCGCAGATCGAGGTCGGAGATCACCAGCTTGAGCGTCTCCATCTGCTCGGGGTTGCCGCTCATCGCCATGCGGAACGCGAGGTGGCTGTTGCGCACCAGGTCCTTCGGCAGCGCGGTGATCGTCCGGCTGAACTTCTCGAGATCCAGCTTCTGGAGGTCGACCGTCACGTCCATCTGGTTGTTGGGGACGTCCATCCCGCCCTTCACCGCCAGCCCGAGCTCGGCAAGCTTGAGATCGAAGGTCTTGATGTCCAACCGCTCCGGCGAGCGCTGGAGCTCGACGGCCAGCATCAGCGGCGTCTTCACGCCCTTGTCCATGAGCTCGTTGATCCGGATGACCGCCTCGTTGGCGTCGAAGCGGAGCGAGGCCCCGAGCTTCCCATCCGGATCGCCCTTCGCCTTCGCGGTGAGGACGAGATCGCCGTCCACGGTCGTCCCCGGGATGTCCAGCTTCATGCCCGACAGCGAGAAGTCGAGCGCGGCATCGATGCTCCGCGCGGTCCCCTTGACGTGTCCCGCGAGCTTCCCCTGCCCCGAAGCCTTCGCCCCCTGTGCTTCGAGCTGCGTGCGGATCTCCGGAACCAGCCGCACGAGGCCATCGAACGAGAACGGCTTCGCCGAGGCGCGCAGGTCGAGGGTGGGCTCGGCGAAGTTCTTCACCGTGCCGAGGATGGCCACGTCCAGCTCGTCCAGGCGCAGCGCGAGCCGCTCGAGGTTCGCGTCGTTCGCAGTGAAGTCGCCCTTCACCGCCACGCCCATTGGCACGCCCCGGGGCTTCACCAGCATGCCCGGGTAGAGGATGTCGAGCTGCGCCAGGTCGAGCTTCGCGTCGATCCGCTGCTTGTCCGCGTCCCCTGAAGCGGTGACGTCGAGCACCGCGTTGCCCTCGAGCCGAAGGCCGGGAGGCAGGTCCTTCCGCGCCGCCGGGTAGTACGCGAGCAACGCCCCCGGGGAGAGGGTGTTCGAACGCAGCGTGAAGTCGCGGAACCGGGGCTTCGTGGCGAGCGTCTCCAGCGCGCCCGCCGCGGTGAGCTCCACGGTCCCCATCTTCAAGGCGAGCCGGGAGATCTGGACGCCCACGTTGGCCAGGTCGGCGGCGAGATCCGCGTCGAGACGCAAATCGAACTTCTCTCCCCCCTGGAGCTGGAGCGCCTTCACCTCGAGGAAGCCCTGGATGGGCAGCGGCGCCTGGTCGCTGACCGCCCCCACCTTCCAGTCGGCGGAGAACACGGCCGAGTCGATCCGCGCCAGCTCGGAGTCCGGCAGGTACGGCGAGAGCCGCGAGAGGTCCACCGCGTCGGCCTTCATCGTGACGGACTGTACCGGCGGCAGGTCCGGCATCTTCAGGTCCGAAGGAATCGGCCCGACAGTGGTGGAGAAGCGGAAGTTGGTGGCTTCGCTGAACACCGCCGCGTCGATGTCGATCCGGATCGGCTTCTCCAACGCCGCGTCTTCGATGCGGAAGTTGAAGTGTTTGATCTCGCTGACGGCCGGCGCGCCGGTGGGCGTCGCAAGATCGACGAAGCGGAAGGTTGCGTCCTCGATCATCAACGCGTCGATGGAGATCCGGGAGAGGAGCTCCTGGTCCTCGGCGGACAGCGGCTCAGAAGTCTCCGGCCCGGGCTCGGGAGCCTCTTCGGCGGACTGCCGCGCGAGGATGTCCTCGTAGCTCAACGTCCCATCCTTCTGGCGGACGATGTCGACCTTCAGGCCTCGGATGCTGGCCTCCTTGACGGTCAGCCGCTTGCCGCCCGAGAGCAGCGCGTCCCACAACCCGAACGCGAAGCGGATCTCGCCCACGGCCACCAGCGGCCGCTCCTGCTCCGGGCGCTGGGGATCGGCGGCGACCGTGAGCGCCTCGACCGAGCCGCCCAGCGTGGGAAAGACGCTCGTGCGGATCTGGCCGATCTCGACCTTGCGCCCGAGCTGCTCCTCGATGACGGGCTTCTTCTTCGCCACCTGCTCGTTGACCAGTGCGTCGACGTCCACCAGCAACGTCACCGCCAGCACCAGCAACAGGACGAGACCGACGAGCCCACCTGCGATCCACAGAGCGACCTTCAATGCCCTCTTCATGAACACATGCTTTCCGAAGGCGGCGGTGGGCACAACAACTACCCACTTCGGCGCCGAGAACGCGGGCGACAGGTCCCCTGCTCGGCCAGTTCACTGCGCAGCTTCCCGGTGAACGCGGGCCAATGTGCCCCCAAATCAGGGAAGCGAAGCGACATGGAGAAGATCACCACCCAGCGAATGCCCGCCCCTCCGCAGCCGGTCCAGCGCACGGTTCCGGCCACCGCCATCAACCAGGCCTCCGGCTGCTCAGGAAGGCCGGTCCTCTCCCACGTCTGCATCGCCTGCAGGAAGGCGTCGTGGACGTTCGGTTCTCGATGAAGGTCAATGGCGCCGATGTCTCGACTTGACAGGGGTCGGCCTCCGCCGACCTTCGTTGAGGCGACGCCTCCGAAACGGCCGTTCTCGCGAACGCCGGACGGGCATGCCGCGCTGAACGCGCACACCGTCTGTAGCTCGGGTCACGCCGCCTCTCTTTCGTGGCTCCTGAGCGCGGCCAGAGGCCTCGAAATGGCGCCGAAAACGCCATGGTAGCGATGGGGCATGCTCACGAACCTGATGCCGTCCACATCTCTCGCCGAGCTCAGCTCGGATGCGCTCACCACCCGTCTCGCCGAACTCCGCGGCGCTGAACGTCGCAGCCTCGTCGAGTTCCTATGGTGCCTCGGTGAGATGGACCGACGCCGGACGCACCTCGACCTCGGCTATCCGTCGCTCTTCGCGTACTGCACCGACGCGCTCCGACTACCCAAGGCCTCTGCGTTCCGGCGCACGACGTCCGCCAGGCTCCTGGTCCGGTTCCCAGTCGCCGCCGAGTACCTCGCGAATGGTCGGCTCTGTCTCACCACGTTCGTCCTCCTCAAGGACGTGCTCCAGCCGGAAGATCATGTCGAACTGCTCGACCGCGCGGCGGGAAAGACGGAGGAACAGGTCGAGGTCCTCGTCGCATCCCTTCGCCCCTGCCCGGAGGTGAAGGAGAGCATTCGTCGCCTGCCCAGCCGCGCATCCGCGACTGTCGAATCGGCGACCATCGGTTCCGGGCCGGAACCAGCGACGGCGTCGCTCTTCGCTGCGAGCGCTGCCTCGGCAGACGCCGCTCCCGCACGAACTGCCGGCCATCCTTCGGGACTCGACTCCACCGTGCACGTCGCCGCTGCTCCGAATCCGCGCCCTCGGCTGAAGCCCATCGATGCGGAGCGGCATTCGCTCAAGATGACGGTCGGCCCCGAGTTCATGGAGGAGCTGAAGCAGGTCACGTCGGCACTGAGCCACGCCGTGCCCGACGGGAACCTCGAGGCCGTCCTGCGCCTGTGCATGCAGAAGACGCTCGAGCTCTGTGCGCGGCGCAAGCGGGCCGCCCGGTCGGCGCCAGCCTCCACGACGCGCGTAAAGAAGCCCGCAACCGCGGCAGCAGAGCCCCCGTGTGGTTCCGGCCCGGAACCAGAACGCTCCATGTCCGTCGCGCGCAGCCGGACGATTCCCGCCGAAGTGCGACGCGCGGTCTGGGACCGCGACCGGGGCAACTGCTCGTTCATCGGAACTCATGGCAAGCGATGCGGCTCCACGCACCAGCTCGAGTTCGATCACGTGCACCCGTTTGCTCTCGGAGGTGTAGCGACCGTGGCAAACGTCGCCTTGAGATGCCGGGTCCACAATCAGCACCGGGCGCGTGCGCACTTCGGTGAGGCGCACATGGCGCAATTCAAACGCGCACCGCTCGTAGACCGTGAGGATCGGCCGCCCGGTTCATGACCTTCCCCGACTGGCCGCGCGCATGGACTTTCGGCACGCTGCTGGCAATGCGAATCGATTGGCTTGTCGTGACGATGGCCTGCAGCATCGCCCAAGCCCAGACGCCGGGGATCAGCGGAACGATCCACGCGCCGCCGGGTGGAGATGTTCGAGGGGCCTTCGTCGTCGCTGTTCCCCACTCGGACGGACGCTGCCAGGTCAACTCACCGAAGCAGGTCGCGACGCGCATCACCGCGAGCGGAAAGCAGGCACGCTACGCGCTCGAGAGGGCGACGAGCGGCGAGTACTGCGTCATCGCGATGAAGGACCAGAACGAGAACGGCGCCGAGGGCGACGGCGACCTGTCGGGACAGTACGGCACCGCGGACAGGCCGGGTGTGGTCCGACCGCCGATCGAAGACGTAGACGTGCACCTGCGCGTGCTCGGAGCGCCTGCGCCGTACGCCGCACCGAACGCGATGCGGTCCCAGACACCTGCAAGCGCAAAGGCATTGCCGCAGCCCGCCGACGATGGGGGTCTGGATGGAATCTACATCGGCATCCAGCAGAGCTCGGCCACAGGAATGTACTCCGAATTCATCACCTTCTTCCCCGAGGGCCGCGTGTTCTACGACTACCCGAAATCGGGCACCAAGCCGTTCGACTGGGGCACTTCCTGCGCGAACACGGCGTGCGGCAACTACCAGCGGACCGGCAAGACGCTCCATTTGAAGTGGGCCAGCGGCAAGCGCAGCGTGTGGACGATCGATCTCGACGGCACCCTGCGAAATGATCAAGGTGCCCTGGCCGGCGGCTATCGCCGACTCCCGAAGCTGGACGGATTGAAGCTGGACGGGAGGTTCGAAGCCACCTCGGTCTGGAATGGCGAGACCTTCTGGATCGCCTTCAAGCCAGACGGGACCTTCTCCGAGAGAGGCCTCGCCGCTGCGCTGCTCTTTGCCGATGACTTCGAGAAGGCGCTGGCCAGCGCTCAAGTCGTCGAGCAGGGCTCCGGCACCTGGTCGATCAATGGCAACACGCTGGAGCTGCGCTACGGCGACGGGCCGTCCGTCCGGTGGGGCGTGCACCTCCCGGTGGGAGCCTCGCTTCGGTCACAGGCGCAGGTGCTCTACGTCGGACGCGCAGCATTGAAGCGCGTCCGATAGCGTCAGCCCTCGAAGGCCGCGATCAGCGCGATAGGAGCGAGCAGCGCGAGGACGGCGGCGGCGATCACCAGAAACCTGAACCGCTGCCGCATCTGGGTGCCGATCTGGCGAAGGGCATCCGGAGACGGGCGGCCCCCCTCGCATCTCCAGCACGAGGATCTCGTCCTCCAGCTTGAGTGAGGAGCCGCCCGAGCTCGCTTCCATGAGGGTGTGGGCTACTTCGACTCCACCGCAAACACCATCCAGCGCTCGGTGCCGTGGTCGATCCGGAAGTTCGTGACGCCCGCCTCCTGCAGCTGCACCACGACGCGCTCGAGGAACTCGAGCTGCTCCTTCGGCGCCTCGATGAACACGTGCTTCAGGCGCTGGCCCTTCGCCGACTTGCCGCTCTTCGGCGCCGGGGCGTTCACGCCCTGGGACTCCGCCGAGGCGAGCACGGCCGACTGAAGCAGCTGCGCGGCGTCCTCGGAGGTGGGCTCCGGGGAGAGCTGCTCGTCGGCCTCGGCTTCGACTTCAGCTTCGGCCTCAGCTTCGGCCTGGGCCTGCTCGCGGAGCTGGTTCAGCACGCGCGAGCCCGCGGCCGAGCCGAACTTCGCCTTGAAGCGCTCCTGCGCCTCACTGCTCTTGAGATCGGGCTGCCGACGGAACAGCTCGAGGAGGAAGGTGTTTCGTTCTTCGGTGGTATCGACGGTGGTGTTTCGAGCCATGAGGCGGCGCACCCTAGACGACGTCGCGACCCAGAGGAAGCGGCTGAAACGTCCATCCCGGGGTGCGCCCTTCTCGCGCCTAGCAGGGACCGAAGTAGTACGTGACCGCAACCTCGGCCGAGCCCGAGAGGCCGGTGTCGTCCGTCGCGGTGCAGCGAACGATGGTCGGCCGTCCAGCGCCGCACCGCAGAGGTACGACATCTGCCGGCCGCCAGTTGAGCGTCGCGCCGGACCCGACGGTGGTTTCCGGGAAATCGCCCGTCGGAGAGCGAACCGTCCAGACATAGGAGACGATGCCTCCCCCGTCAGGATCGATCGCGGTCGCCTGCAGGTCCTGGGCGAACCGGGCGTCCGGGCTGGACCCTGCGGTGGGCAGGATGATCGTGACCAGGGGAAGCAGGGTGGCCGGAGGCTCCCCCACATTGACGGCGACGCTGGCGCGGCCGGTGGCGCCGTGAGAGTCGGTGGTTTCGAGCACGACGTGTACCGTGCCTCGGACGTTGGTCTTCAGGGTGCCGTTGCATCCGTTCGCGGTCGCCAGCAGGTCCTCTTCGATCGACCAGTGCAGGCGGGAGCACTCGAAACCGCTCACGGCTTCGTTCACGTCCATCGCCGACCCGGAGATCGCGAACGGAACGCCGGCGTACAGCATCGCGCCGTTCGTCGGCGCGTCGATCCGCGGCGCGGGGGCCCTGTTGCCGAGCTGGATCGACACCGAGCCCGTCGCCTCTCGTCCGCCGGTGTCCCTCACCCGCAGGGTGATGGTGCGATTCCCCGGCGCGGGGAACGCATACGTCAGCTCGGCCGTGGTGCCAATCACCCCTTCTTCGGGCGTGGACCACTCCACGGCGAGGGCGCTGGTGGGATCCTCGGCGTCACCGATCTCGGCTGCCAGAGTGACGCCGAGTCCCCCGTATTCGAAGGTGCTGCCGGGCGTCGGGGTGACGATGCGCGCGAACGGAGCGATGTTGGACTCGGCGATCGCGCTTCGCACGGCAGACAGGGCGTTGACCACGCGCGTGACCTCGCTCCCGCCCGGATGCGCCGTGTCGACCAACCTTGCCCAGACGTCGTTGGCGCCCAGGGCAGGATTCGCCGCCCACACCAGCGCGGCCACTCCGGCGACGAATGGGGTCGAATAGCTCGTGCCAGAGCCGAGGGAGATCTGGTCCCGGTTGGCCGCGGCCGTGTCGGGGGCGGCCCCGACGAAGACACGCATCGGCCCGAACATTGCGACCTGGCCGCCATGGGCCGAGTTGGAGGAGCGGTCGCGGCTGTTCCACTCGGTGCCGCCAACGCAACGGACACCGTCGTTCTCACAGGGATAGACCCAGGTCTTCTCCCAGCAGATGCCCAGGAAACAGTCCTGCGAGTCGACGTTCCGGCCGTCGTTTCCCGCAGCGGCGAAGAGCAGCTGTCGCTTCCCGATCTCAGCGGTGAGTCGCTCCAGCGGCAGGACCGAGAACGACAGCAGCACCGGAACGGGAACGGTGATGCTGGTCGTGATGACCTTCGCGCCGCTGGCCGAGGCCGCCACATAGGAGCCCATCATCGTGAACATGTCGCCCAGAGTGGTGACGGTCACCAGTTCGACGACCGGCGCTCCGGTGCCCACGGTCCCGACCGAGTCCCCCAGGGTCGCGCCGAGCACCTGCGCAACGCGGGTGCCATGCCAGGGGCAGCTCGAGCCACCGCACTTCATGGTGTTCGTCGTTTCGAGCGGCGCACGTCCCGGAATGGTGGAGATGGCGGTCACGCCGGGCATGTAGCCGCCGGCGAAGCCGCCATCGATGACGGCGACGCGTACCCGGTTTCCCAGTCGCCCACTCGCCGCCAGGAGACGCCAGGCCTCGGCAACGCCGTGAGCCATCGGTCCTGCGCTGCTCAGGTGCGGCCACTGGAAGGCATTCCGCGTGTACTTCTCCCCGGGAAAGGTGGCGAGGTATCCGTCGCTCAGATCGTACTGATCGCCCTCGATCACGCTCCTGCCGATGAGGTCCCCGCCTTCGGCGATGAACTGGATGCTGGTGGCAAGTCCCGAGGAGGCCAGCTGAGCGGCGACCGCGAGCGTGGCGAGCCCCGCTTCGGAGGACACGCGCAGATCACTCCGTGCCTTCGGCGAGAGCCGGGCGAGGTCCGCCGGGAGCTTCGACGCGTCGACCCCATCGGTCGAGAAGGCCACCAGGTGCTGCGGATCGAGCGCCCCGAGCGCCGGATCGGCCTGGGCCGGATCCGTGGTCGCCACGATGCGTCCGCCGAACGGAGCAATGACACTCTCGAGCGCGACGCGATCCCGCGTCATCACCACCACTTCACCGAGCACGAAGTCGGCGCCCGTTCCGTCGTCTTCCACTCGTCCGGTGGGCCGGTCCGCGCCACCGACCTCCATCGAAGGCAATGCGGTGACGTGCGGGGTGATCGTGGTCACCACCTGCACGGTCGACGGCGGCAGCTCCGTAGGAGCCTCCGGACCCTTTCCACATCCTCCCAGCGGTGAAGCCGCGATGAGGATGAGCAGCAACGACGCAAAGACACCGATTTTCGACGTCATGAGTCCCCCCGATCGATGCGCACCCATCGCGCACCGCGGAGGCGGCGCCATAGCACAGCGCCGACAGCGACTCACAATCAGACGTCGAAGTCGTAGACCACGGTCCCCAGGGAGGTGCCGCCGCGCATCAGCTCGAACGTGACCCGCCACGCGCCGGCCATGTTGAGGTTCAGCACGCCGCGGTACTCGCCGTCCGCAGCATGCGCTGGGGCCACGTTCCCCGAGGAACCGTGGCCCATCGTGGGCATCTCGGGAGTCATGACGACGGTCAAGTCGGTCTGGGCCGGCCAGCTCAGGCCCAGCTGCGACGACTGATGGACGGTGACGATGATGTCCTGGCTCCCGACTTCTGGCGCGCCCGCGGGGAAGTTCACGGTGACGACGTACTCATCCTCTCCGACGACCAGATCCTTCCGGGCCGGCAGGGCGCGCTCGGCCACCTGGAGGTGTCCGAAGTCGAAGGTCAGAGGCCCCGCTGAACCTTCGGGCACGGCCTCGACTTGAAGGCTCCAGGTCCCCATGTCTCCGCTCGGCATGATGGGGACAATCGTCCCGAGGAACCGGCCGTCGGCGTCGGCCTCCGACCTCGGCTGGGAGAGCGGACAGCTGTGCGAGTGCATCGCCATCGTCATCATCGGCTTCTGGGTGAGCGTGGCGCGCGTGATCACCTGGTCGTTCGCGGCATCGACGAGTCGGTACGCCACCTCGTTGCGGCCCACCTCGAGTGGCCCACGCGTGAAGAGCTCCAATGAGAATCCGCCGCTCTGGGCACGGGCCAGCGGTGCATCCCCGAACGGAGAGCCCCCGGACCCATCCTCGACAGGCTCCGCACCGCAGCCGGTGGACAACGTGGCCGCGAAGGCCACCACGAACACCCACGAGAAAGACCGCCACCTCATGGAAGCGCCTCCTGATGACAGTTGGATGCCGCGGGGGCATCGAAGAGTTTTCGGGTAATCCGGCAGCCGAAGACCGGCGAGCGCTTCGCGAAGCCGCGCTGGCCAGCGAGAATCGCATCGAGCGCCTGCTCCACGTACGGCTCGCGGTCAGCGGCGCCGGGCTCGCGCTCGTTGTCGATCCAACCCAGGAAGGCAACCTTGCCGCTCTGGTCGAGGATCGCGACCGTCGGCGTGGACCGCGCGCCGACGGCGTCGGCCAGCTTCCCACCCGGATCGCGCACCACCTTCAGTGTGACGCCGCGCGCCTGGAGCGCCTGCTTCACCTGGTCGGGAGCTTCACCTGCGTTGCTGGACACGCCGAGGACCGTCACGCCCCGGGGGCCGTATCTCGTCAGGAGGTCCTCGACCCGCTGCTGGTATCGGAGAACGCACGGACAGCCGGCGGTCCAGAAGACCAGCACCACGGCGCGGCTGTCGCGGACCGCAGCGCCCAACTCGAAGGGCGCGCCCTCGAGTGTCTGGAGAGAACGCCCCGCCTGGAGCGGAGCCTCACGCGCCCATGCCGGGCCGGAGATCGACATCCAGAAGAACCCGAGCAGCAGGGCCCAGCTTCTAGAAGTGGCCATAGCGAACTCCCAACGTGGCCCCGGCGCGGCCGAGGCGATTCTTTCCGAGGCCGTCCACCCACGGCGTGGCGAGCGCCGACGCCTGCAGCATCCAATGACCCGAGAGCTTCCAGGACGTGGAGACGCTGAGGCTGGGAGAGCGCGCCGACGAGTCCGGCACCGCCTCTCCGTCCAACGTGTAGGGCGCTTCCCATTCCTGGATCGCCCCCAGCGCCACGACCCAACGATTGGAGATGAGCTCGCGCCCGCCGAAGAGCCCGACCTGCAGGCCCGGTCCGTAGGCCTGGCGCACCCCGAGATCCCGACGCACGAAGGGCAGCGACACGGTGCCGCCCGCGTCGAGCCGGACGAACCACGGGGCGCTCACGTGTTCCAGGCTGAGGGCGAGCGACAGGGCCCAGACCCCGCGACCTCCGGTGCCGGTGGCGAGGCTGGTGATGGCGTCTTCGGGGCGGGTGCCGGTGGGCGCCAGCACCGTCGCCGTGAGCCCGATCGCCGGCAGCTCCTCGTACTCCCCAATCAGGACCGGGTCATAGCGGAGGCCCGCCTGAACATCGCCCAGCCCATGACCCAGCTCCATCTGACTGCCCGCGCTGCGATGGGTGATCAACCACGGCACCCGCCCGAAGGCCTGGAACCGCTCGTCGATCCGGACGATGCCGTAGAGCTCCGCAGTGCCTTCGTGCTCCTGATAGCCGTCGCCGTACGCGCGGAAACGGCCGTCGGCAGCCCACAGGCCGTGCGCCCGCGTCAGGCCGACGCTCGAGCCAACGACCAGGTCCTCCCAGACCGCAAGTCGCCCCACGCCGAAAACGCCGGCCGACAGACAGCAGGCCGCGGCGCGGGCGGGAACCGGGATGGTGAGTGCGCAGACGACGAGGACGAAGAGGATCGACCTCGCCGCGTGGGACAAGCGCTGCATGACGCCTCCGGCGACGAAACTGGACGGAGGAATAGCCACTGGAGCTCTGCAGCGGAATGCGGTGATTTGTCGCAGGCGGTCTTGAGGGCGATCAAGTGGGCGCCTTCAGTGCACGTTCTCCTGCATGCTGTAGAGCAGGTCCGTCGCCCCGCGGTGCGACTCGAAGCGTCCGGTCATCTCGACGATGCGAATCCGGTAGGCCACCGGCTTCTGGCCCGGCCACGTGGCGCGCTCCATCGCCTCGGACACGGACAGCCGGCCCGTTTCGCCCATGTGCTCCTGCATCCGGCGAAGCAACAGCGTCAGCGCGATGGCCGCCCGGTCCCCGGTGAGCTCCTCGTACTCGCCCTGGATGATGACGCTCTCCCAATGGGCAAGGTTTGCCTCGTGGTCGACCTCGAAGCACACGCGCGGGTTCTTGCGCATGAGCTCGACCTTCAAGCCCTCCCCCGTGTAGCCGTAGATGGAGCCGTCCGCGTACGCATAGGTGACCGGGACGACAAATGTGCGTCCGTCCGCATGGCAGCCGATGCGTCCAGTCACCTGGCTCAAGAGCAGCGCCTCGATCTGCGCGTGCGACAGCTCTCCCGTCATGGTCGCCTCCGTCGGGTGGGGATCCTCTCCTCCGTACATATGCATTCCGTCTGGTCCGGTCGGCCCGCGCAGGACAAATTGACAAGCAAACCGTCGGGTCGCGATAGCGTGACACCCTCGCGCCTTGAGGCACACCGCTTGCTGACGGCGGCTTGAGGAAGGAGCCCCCATGACGCTCGAATCACTGATCCGGGTCGCGCGCGAGCAAGGCGCCAGCGACATCCATCTCGAAGGCGGGCTGCCCATGGCGCTGCGCATCCGCGGGACGCTCCGCATGCAGGGAGAGCCGATGGCGCCCGCGGCGCTGAGCGCCCTCGCCCGGGAGGTGCTCGGAGAGGCGGCATGGTCGGAGTTCATCGAGCGCCGCTCCTGGGATCTCTCGAGGACCGTGCAGGGCATCCGCTGCCGCATCAACGTCCTGCGCAGCGCGCGAGGCGTGGGCTTCGCCATCCGACTGCTGAGCTCGTTCCAGGCGACGCTCCGGAAGATGAACCTGCACCCCGACCTCAAGCGGCTGGTGCAGCCTGCACACGGGCTCGTGCTGGTGTGTGGTCCGACGGGCTCGGGGAAGACGACGACGCTCGCCGCGCTGCTCCAGGAGATCAACCTCGCCGAGCCGCGTCACCTGATCACGGTGGAGAGCCCAATCGAGTACGCGCTGACACCGAAGCAGTGCTTCATCCGCCAGCGCGAGGTGGGGCGGGACACGCCTTCCTTCGCCCAGGCGCTGGTGGACGCGCTCCGCGAGGATCCGGACGTGCTGATGGTGGGTGAGCTGCGCGAACCCGAGGTGATGCAGCTCACGCTCAACGCGGCGGAGACCGGGCACCTCGTGTTCGCCACGGTCCACTCGTCGAGCTCGGCGGAGGCCCTGCAGCGGATCGTCGCCGCGTTCCCTTCCGAGGTGCAGGCCGGCGTCTGCGCGCAGCTCGCGGACTGCCTGGTCGGCGTGGTCGCGCAGCGGCTCCGTTTCCGTGAGGACCTCGGCATCCGGGTCCCCGAGTGCGAGATCCTCATGGCCAGCACGCCGGTGAAGGCCCTCGTGCGGTCCGGCCAGTTCTTCAAGCTGCAGTCCGCGATCGAAACGGGCGCCTCCGACGGTTCCTGGACCTTCGCCCGCTACGGCGAGTGGCTGGCGCGCAAGACGGACTGGGCCATGCCGACGCAGAGCGACGAGCCCGCCCCGGCGGCCCTGCCCGAACCCGAGCCCCTTCCGATGGCCTTGCCCGCACAGTCGAAGCCACGCGCGAAGCCCGCGCCCCGCCCCGCCAGTCACCGAGACGAGGAGGGCGTGCTCGTCCTCTCCGAGGAGGAGGAGGACCCCGAAGCGATCCTCCGCGAGTTGGAGCGGACGCGGGACTGACCGGGCGAACGAGCGGGCGGCGGAATGGCCGGCCGCTGCAGGCGGCCACGTGACGGCGGAGTCCCTACCATGCCCTCCGGAAGGAAGGGGGATGCCATGGCCGAGAAACACCTCACGCAGCACGGCACCACCACGACAGGTCGCGCGGGACCCGTCACCATGCCCGGGGAGGGCCGGGATTTCATAGGCGACGTCCTGGTCCCCGGAATCGTCACCGGCCTCATCGGCGGAACGCTGATGATGCTGGTGTATGGCTTTTTCTGCCTCGGCAAGGGCGACGGCTTCTGGGCGCCGTTCAAGGAGATCTCGAGCCTGATCTTCCGCGGGGCCCACCTGCGTGACCTGGGCGCCGGGGCCGCGCTGATCGGCATCCTCATCCACTACAACGTGTCGATCGCCCTCGCGACCACGTGGGCCGCGATGCTGCCGCGCAACCTGGGGGACACGCAGTTCGGGGTGACCGGCCTGGCGCTGTTCTACGCGAGCCTCGTGTTCGTGCTGATGACGCTGCTGATCGTCCCGACGACGAGCCCGCTGTTCGCCCACCAGATGTACGGCACAATCTTCTGGCTATGCCATCTGATCTGGGGCGCGGTCATCGCCTTCGTTCCCCAGGTCCGACGCACGCACTACCAGTTCAAGCAGCGGATGCCGGTGTTCCTGCGGCGGCCGGTGACCGTGTACTGAAGAACGCTCAACGGCGCGACCGCGCCGGAGTCCCGGCGTCCCCCGCGGCGTCGGCTCCGGCGGCGGCAAATGTGACGATCGTCCTTTGCCACAACCGGGTGAGCTCGCGCTCGCGGGAGAGTACCGCGTCCACGTTGGCGTCCCCGTAGCGCTTCCGCTCCTCGGTGAGCGCCTCCAGAGCGCGCTGCTGTTCGCGCACGCTCGCGAGGGAAGTCTCGAGCGCCGTGCGGTCCGCGTCCGACAGCCGGGCCGCCAGGTTCTCCAGGTCGGACAGCGCCGCCGCCTCCTCCGCGGTCGCGGCCAGCGCCCGGCGCGAGATGACGTCGCCGACGATGCGCTCGAGCTCCCGGACGTCGCGGTCGGTCAGACCGGCCTCCTGGCGCAGCGCCATCACCGCCTCTGCCTGCCGGCGCACCAGCGCGGCCGCTTCAGGCCCGGTGCCCGCGTCGCGCTGCTCCAGCGCGATGAGCTCGCGCACCGTCTCGCCGTGCAGCTTCAGTGACCGATCCTGGAAGGCGAGGTACCTGTCCACCGCCTCAGGCGTCACCGCGTACTGCCCGGGAGCGACCGGGATCTCCGGCTGCTCGGCGGGTGGGCGGGCTTGCGGCGCGTCCGCACCGGCCTCCCCCTGCCTACAGGACACCAGAAACAGCACCAGGAGGACGACACACCGCAAAGGAATCAACCCTGCTCCGTTCGGACTCGCGCAGAATACCTCGAAACCTTTGACCCGGGCCGGTTCGGTCGTGTACGACGGACGGCCGGACGTCAGGGGAGGAACCTTGCGGATTTTTCTGGTGCGGCACGGTGACGCGGATGCGGAGATCCCCGAGGGCCTGGGGGATGAGGCGCGGGCGCTGACCGCCAAGGCTCGCCAGAACACGCTCGCGCACTTCACCACCGTCGCGGAGCGCATCGACAAGCCGGATCTCATCCTGACCAGCCCCCTGGTCCGCACGGTGCAGACCTCGCAGCTCTTGAGCATCGCGCTCAAGCACGAAGGGCCGCTCAAGGCGCACCGCAGCCTCCTGCCCGACATGCCGGTGGGAGCGCTGGACAAGGTGCTGACCGACCACGCGGGCGAGAACCTGGTGCTCGTCGGCCACCAGCCCTCCATGGGCGCCATGGCGGCCCACCTGCTCGGGATGCAGAACTTCCCCAAGCAGGTGAACCCGGGCACGGTGATCGGCCTCGAGCTGCAGGATGGTGAGCCCGCTGGCACGGCGGCGCGCCTGCTCTTCTTTGCCGCCCCCGGTCAGACCGTGCTGGAAGCCCTCTGAGGCGGACCATGCTGGACGAAACCACCTACAACCACGAGGTCGCCGCTGCCTTCCGCCGGCTCATCGATGCCGCGGATCAAGTCGACCCGGACGTGCTGGACGCGGACAGCACGGGCGACATGGTGACCCTCACCTCGGCGCGCGGTGAGAAGTGCGTGATCAACACCCAGCGCGCGGTCCGGCAAATCTGGGTCGCCGGGCAGGGCCAGGGCATCCACTTCGACTTCGATCCGGCGAGCAACCAGTGGCGCGACGACAAGGGGAAGGGCCTGGAGCTCTTCTCGTTCGTGGCGGACACCGTCATCGCGATCAGCGGCGTGCGTCTTCCCCTCGCCTGAACGTCTGCGGGTCGTTCTCTTCGGTGCTGAAGACCTGCGTCTCGTCGCTCTCGAACAGGCCCGGGTCCTGCTCCACGCGGCCGGGCTGGTCCGGCTCCTCGACCCCGGCCTGACCGGTACCGCCCACGCCGGTGCCCTCCCGCTGCGCCTCCAGCGACCGTTGCAGCTCCGTCAGCTGCTGGAGCTCCCGGAGATCCTGGAGGATCGATTGTTCGAGCTCCTGTCGCCTCTCCGCCTGTTTCC
>JBAWAM010000853.1:0-20259 GCA_049589315.1 Myxococcaceae bacterium | reverse complement strand
GTCTCGAGGTACTCGCGGGTGAACGTCTCCACCAGCCTGTCCTTCGCCTCCTTGAACGGGATCTCCGCGACCTCGGTGCCGCCGCGCGAGGAGGAAGCGGCGGGAGCTGCCCCCGGCGGGAGCATGGCGGAAGGGTCGTTGTTCGCCCCCAGCAGCGAGCGCTCGACCACGTTGCGCAGCTCGCGAAGGTTCCCCGGCCAGGGGTAGGAGGCGAAGCGGGACAGCATCGGGTCAGAGAGCTGGAAGTCGGGCCGCCCCATCCGGGTCACGAAGTGGCGGATCAACAGGGGCAGATCCTCGAGCCGCTCGCGCAGCGGAGGGATCCGGATCAACACCACCGCGAGCCGGTAGTAGAGGTCCTCCCGGAAGCGGCCCGCCTTCACCGCCCCCTCGAGGTCCCGGTGCGTCGCGGCGATCACCCGAACGTCGATGCGGCGCGGCTTGTTCTCGCCCAGGCGCTTCACCGTTCCGGCCTCCAGCGCGCGCAACAGCATCGGCTGGAGATCCAGCGGGAGCTCCCCGAGTTCGTCGAGGAAGAGCGTGCCTCCATCGGCTTCGAGGAATGCCCCCTGGCGGTCCGACACCGCTCCGGTGAAGGCCCCCTTCACATGACCGAAGAGCTCGCTTGCGATCAGCGACGGGGCGATCGCCCCGCAGTCCACGACGACCAGCGGCTTGTGCCGGCGGGGGGAGGCCTGGTGAATGGCCTCGGCGAACAGCTCCTTGCCCGTCCCCGTCTCGCCGGTCAGCACGATGGTGGAATCGCTGGACGCGACCCGCTCGAGCACGCCGAAGATGCGCCTCATCGCGGGGCTGGTCCCGAGCACGTGACCGAAGGATGACGGTCCGTCCGAAGCCTCGATCAGGGCGTCGGTGGCGCTGATCCGCAGCGCGGTCTTCCCGACCGTGACCACTGCATCCCCTTCGACGAACAGCTCGTTGACCCGAGCGCCGCCGATGAACGTTCCATTGGTCGAGCCCAGGTCCCTCACGCGGACACCGTCGGCGCGCGGGTGGAGCTCCAGGTGAAACCGCGAAACGGTCGTGTCGGTCAACGCCAGGCCCGCCTCGGGATTGCTGCCGATCACGAGCGGCCCATCGAGCTGGAGGCGGCGACCGACGTCCGGTCCGGAGACGATCTCGAGCGCGTATGTCCGGGCGCGAAGGGCGTTCGTCACCCGGTCCATCCGGAGGAGCGGGCCCGAAGCGCTCAGGGGGACCGTGTGGTTTTGCATTCTTGCGGACTATACTGCCGGCGCCAGCCCGAGGTCGCGCACCAGCTTGGGCGCTACCTTGGTCTCTCGGAGCAGCGCGTCCAGGCGATTGCGCGCCGGACGGCTCTCCTTGTGCACGCGCCGTCCCAGGATCAGCTCGTTCTTCATCGAGTGTTCCCACCCGGTGAGCTCGGTGACGGTGACCTGGTAACCGTGCGCCTCGAGGGTGAGAGCGCGGATGACATTGGTCAGGTGGGAGCCGAACTCACGCCGGTGCCACGCGTGTGAGAACAGCTCCCCCATGGGCCCGACGACCTCGGGCCGGTGCTCCTTGAGCTGCTGGGCCACCTCGGCCTGGCAGCAGGGGACGACCGCCACGTGGTCCGCGTTGTGCTGGATGGCAGCGGTGAGCGCGTCGTCGGTCGCGGTGTCACAGGCGTGCAGCGCCGTCAGGACGTGGAACCGTTCGGGATAGACCGAAGGATCGTCCACCCGGCCGGTGATGAAGCGCATCCGGTCGAACCCCAGCCGAGCGGCCCGCTCCCGGGCGCGCGCCGTGAGCTCTTCGCGCGTCTCGATGCAGAGGAGTTCGCCCTTGTCGGAGTCCTTGAGGAACAGCTCGTACAGGACGAAGCCGAGGTAGGCGTTCCCGCTGCCCGCATCGACGACGATCGGATTCGGGTAGCGCGCCCATGCGTCATCGAGCGCGGGCGTGAGCAGGCCAATCAGATGGTTGACCTGCTTGAGCTTGCGGAGCGCGTCGGCATTGAGGTTGCCGTCGCGCGTCAGAAGGTGCAGCTCGCGCAGGAGCTCCGGCGACTGGTTCGGGAGGAGCTCGCGACGGACCGCCTTGCCTTTGACCTGGCGTCTCAGACCGAAACGACCTCCACGACCTCGGGGACGAGCTCCCGGAGCCGTGATTCGATGCCCATCTTCAGCGTCATCGTCGAGGAGGGGCAGCCCGAGCAGGAGCCGTGCATGGTGAGGTAGGCGACGCCCTCTTCGAACCGATCCAGGTTCACGTCCCCACCATCCTGCGCAACCGCCGGACGGATCTCCGCGTCGAGGATTTCGCGGATCCGCTGCTCCACGTCGGTTCCCCCGACCGGAACGGCGGGCATCCAGTCCCCGGTCACGACCGGCTCGTTGGCGCTCAGGTGCGAGTCGAGCGTGGCCATCACCGCGTCGTTCAGCTCGTCCCACTCACCTTCGTCCCCCTTGGTGACGGTCACGAAGTTGGTGCCGAGCATCACGCCGACGACGCCGGAGATGCCCATCAGCTTGTTCGCGAGCGGAGACTTCTCCGCGGCCAGCGCCTTCTCCGTGAAGTTGATCGCGCCGCGAGGGAGCAGCGGGCGGTCGACGACGTACTTGAGCGTGCTGGGGTTCGGGGTCCACTCGAGCTGGATATTGACCATGATCACTCCTCGCGACTCTGACTAAGGGGCTCGCGGGCTGCGCGCAAGCTCGAGCGACCGTCAGCCCGAGTATTCAGGGGGACATGCCGGGCTGCCGTCCATCCGTCAAGGCCCACGCCGGAACGGCTTCTGCCGTGAACGGCCGGCATGCTAGCCTGCGCCCTGCTGCCTGGAGGCTCACCGTGCGGTATCCGCCCCGACTCGGCCACCTCGCCACCCGAAAGGTGGTGGTCGCGAAGCTCTGGCCCACCTATGCGGAGAGCCATCGCGTGGACGAACAGGAGGCGATCATCCGCCTCGAACGCGCGGTCTCCGGCCAACTCTGGGACGACCTGCTGGAGACCACCTGGCAGGCTCTGGTCGGCTCGACGAAGCGGCTCGACGAGGAAGGCCTGCTGGAGAAAGTCGCAGGGGCGCTCAAGGATCGCCCGCTTCGGCCGGGACGGGTGGCGAAGGTCGATCCGGACCTGAGCGCGTTTCTCGTCCTGGCCGATCTCGAAGCGGGCACGGCGGGCGACGCCGCGCGCCGGGTCATGGAGTCGGAGGAGGGACGGCGCCGCGGTGCCGCCGGACTCGCTGCGGCGGGTCGATTCCTCGCCGCAGAGCTCACCCGGAAATAACATCCTCCTTCCGCCATGCGAATTCTCGGTGTCCTGCTCATCGTCCTCGGTGCCCTCGGACTGTGGTTCAAGTCCATCCCCTACACCTCGAAGGAGAAGGTCCTGGAGATCGGGCCCGTCTCCGCGTCGACCGAGGTGAAGCGGGAGCTCGCGGTTCCTCCGCTGGTCAGCGGGATTGTCCTCGGCGTGGGCGTCCTGATGCTGCTCGCAGGCGGAGGAAAGCGGCGCTGACGGAAAAATGAAGTGACGACGTCAGACATCGACGTTCGGGCGCAAGGGCCGTACCCTCTGCGCCGCTGAGCCATGCCGACGTACTGGTACGTACTACTCGCGCTTGCCCTCGTCGCTGCCGGCGCCGGGCTTGCGGTCTGGCAGCTCCGACGCCGGCGCAAGGCCCGCAAGCCGCTCGTCCGGGTCCCCCCGAAGCTCACCTACCCCGTGGTGCTGGCGCACGGCATCCTGGGGTTCGACGAGCTCAAGGTCGGGCCGCTGCGCAACGCCTACTTCCGGGGCGTGGAGCCGCGGCTGACGAAGCTGGGCGCGAAGGTCTACGCCTTCAAGGTCCGCTCCTCCGCGTCGGTGGCCGCGCGCGCCGAGGATCTGCGCCGCGCGGTGGAGGCGCTCGACGCCGAGAAGGTGAACATCATCGCCCACAGCATGGGCGGGCTGGACGCGCGCTTTGCCGCGGCCCGGCTCGGACTGGGCAACAAGGTGGCCTCCATCATCACCATCGGGACGCCCCATCGGGGGACGCCGCTCGCCGATCTGGGGACGAACTTCGGGGTCCTCACCCCGGCGGCGCGCAAGCTGCTCGAGGCCATGCGGCTCGACGTGGAGGGCTTCTTCGACCTGACCTCGGCGCGGATGCTCGCGTTCAACGAGGACGTGAAGGACGTGAAGGGCGTCTGGTACGGGAGTTGGACCGCCCACGCGTCGGGGAAGCTGCGCGGGATGAATCCGCTGCTGATCCCCACCTGGAAGGTCATCTACGAGCGCGCCGGCCAGAACGACGGGCTGGTGCCCGCGGAGTCCCAGCGCTGGGGCGAGGTGTGCGGTGTGATCGAGGCAGACCACTGGGCCCAGATCGGTTGGTCGCGCAGCTTCGACGCGCCGGCGTTCTACGAAGAGATCGTCCGCGACCTGATCCGTCGCGGACTGTGATGGAAAAGCCCTTTTTCGGCGCAGAGGCTTCGAGCTACGCGGTCCACCTGAACAGCGTGGCCGCCAACGCGAGGCCGCCGCCGCTGGCGCACAGGGCGACCAGGTCGCCGCGCTTCACCTTGCCCTGCACCACCGCGTCGTCGAGGGTCATCGGGATGCAGGCCGACCCGGTGTAGCCCCACTTGTCCATGGTCCAGTGGGTCTTGCTCATGGGCTGGTTCAGCACGCCCATGGTGCCTTCGATCGTTCTCAGGTTGAGCTGGGTGAACACGAACATGTTCACGTCCTCCAGCTTCAGCCCCGCGCCCGTGAGCACCTGGTCCAGCAGCAGGGGCCAACGCTCGAGGTTGAACGTCGCGGGGAACTTGCGCACGAACTGCACGGTCGGCGGTCCGAACTGCGCCACGTTCTCCGAGGTGGCCGGACGCGCGGTCCCGCCGGTGTAGATGCCGAGCGCGTCGTAGTACTCGCCGGACGCCATCAGCCGTCCGCCCAGGAACCCGGGCTCCTTGTCGGCCTTGAGGACCACCGCGCCCGCCCCGTCGGCGAACAGCGTGCAGGTCTTCTTGTCCTTCCAGTTCACGTACCGGGTCATCCCGTACGCGCCAATCACCAGGACGTATTTGTAGTGCTCATCCGCGGTGATCGCCTTGCTCGCCATGTCCAGCGCGGTCACCCAGCCGGCGCAGGCCGAGTTCACGTCGAACACGCCCGCGTTCTTCGCTCCCAGCTTCGCCTGCACGACGGCCGCGGTGGCCGGGCTGAGCTGGTCCGGCGTGTCGGTGGCGACGATCACGAGATTCAGGTCCTCGGGACCAATCCCCGCGCGCTCCATGGCCTGCTTCGCCGCGCCCACGCACAGGTCCGAGGTCGCCTGGTCCGGCGCCATCAGGTGCCGTTCCTTGATGCCGACGTTCTTGACCAGCCACTCGTCGACCGGCTCACCGAGCATGACGTCCAGCTCAGCGTTCGTGAGCACCTTCTCCGGTACGTAGCGTCCCGTCGCTGCGATCGTCGCGTACCTCATGATTCGACTCCTTTGAGCTTGACCCCGGAAGTTGAATATCGATTCATCTTTCAACACCGAGTAGCACCGGTCCGACCGGGATGTCAAAGACGCTTCTTCATCCGTCCATCCAGTGACAGCGGCAGTTGGCGCCCCGGTCCGGCTGCTTAGGTTTGGCGCACCTTGGGGACGGTGGCGATGAACGGAGGGGAAACCCTGTCCGGCCGAAGCACGCGCGTCGCACATGTGGTGCACGGTCTGATGATGGGGGGACTGGAACAGATGGTCGTGCGCCTCTGCGTCGCCAGTCGCGCGCACGGCATCGAACCGATGGTGGTGGCCTTCGGGGCGGACGGCGCGGTGCGGTCGCAGCTCGAACGGGCGCAGATTCCGCTGGTGTACCTGGGAAAGGTGAAGGGGCTGTCACCGCAGGCAATCCAGGGGATTGCCCGCGCGTTCACCGCTCATCGCGTCGACATCGCGCACGCGCACGATTTCGGTCCCTGGCTGAACGCGGTGGCCGCGCGAAGTCTGGCGCCGGCGGTCCGGGTCATGGCCACCTTCCACCAGATGGCCGTCCCTTCGGGCATGGACCGCGGAGCGGCCGTCGCCGGAACCTTCCTCTCCGACGCGCTGGTGGCCTGTGGCGGCGAGGTCCGCACCTGTGTCGGGCGGTGGGCACCTCCGGTGACCCGCCTGGAGTTGATCGGCAACGGCATCCCGCTCATTCCCCCGTTCCGTCCCGTGGATCGGGAGCGTGCGCGTCGACGGCTCGGGGTTCCGTTGGACGCGAAGGTGGTCGGCTACCTGGGCCGGCTCCATCACGAGAAGGGCCCGGACCTGCTGCTCGAGGCCTTCGTTCAGCGGTTCGCCCATCGTCCGGACGTGCACCTCGTGATGATCGGCAGGGGGCCCACCGGCTTTCCCGCCGATGTGGAACCCATGCTGCGCAGGCGCGCCGCGGACTCGGGATGCGCTCGCATCCACCTGACGGGCGAGGTCGTCGATGCGAGCTCGCTGCTCGCCGCGTTCGACGTGTACGCCCAGCCGTCCCGACGAGAGGGAAGGTCGCTGGCCATGCTGGAGGCGATGGCGGCAGGAATCCCCACGGTCACCAGCGCCCTCCCCTCCATCCGGGAGCTTCACGCGGACGGTGAAACCGCCCTGCTCGTCGATGCAGCGGATTCCCGCATGCTGGGCAGCGCGATCGAGCGGCTCCTCGAGGATGCGGAACTCCGCGCGCACCTCAACGCGAACGCCCGGGAGCGCGCGCGCCGCTACTCGGTGGAGGCCATGGCCTCGGAGTACGCCGCGCTCTACCGGGACATCCGAAACGGGCGGGAGTGCTGGTTTCGCCTGCGGCGCGCACGAGGCGCCGCATGATCCGCGTCCTCCACCTTCGCTCGAGCTGTGGTCTGTACGGCGCGGACCGCGCCCTCCTCGATCTGAGCGAGGCGCACCGGGTTTCGCTGCACCCGGTGGTCGGGAGCATCGTCTCTGGCGAGCGGGACGACCCCCTGGGAACGGAGGCGATGCGCCGGGGACTTCGCACCACCCGGATCAACAGCCGGGGACGGGTCGACCTGGCGTCGGTGGCTGCGCTGGCGGCACGGATCCGCACGCTGGAGATCGAGCTCCTTCACGCGCACGACTACAAGAGCATGGTCCTCGCGCTGCTCGCGGGCCGCCGGACCAGGGTGCCGGTTGTGGCGACCTATCACGGCGACACGGCGGCCACGCCCTCGCTGCGGGCCTATGAGGCCCTGGCGCGCGCGCTCGGAAACGCCACCCGCGGCGTCGCGGCGGTGTCTGCGCCGCTCGCCCGGAGTCTTCGCTCCTGGATCCGGACAGCGCCGGTGATGCACATCCCGAACGGGATCCGCGCGCCCGCCCCCTGCAACGAGGCCGAGCGCGGAGCGGCGCGGCGCCTCTTCGGAATTCCACCGGACGCGGCGGTGCTCGCGGTGGTCGGTCGGCTGTCGGTGGAGAAAGGTCACGCGGTCCTGTTCGACGCGCTCAGGCACCTCCCCCGACGGCCGGTGCTCCTCGTGGCCGGAGATGGCGCGCTGGAGGCGGAGCTTCGCCGCCGCGCCGGCGGGCTCGATGTCCGGTGGCTCGGGTTCAGGCACGACCCGCGTCCGGTCTACGCCGCTGCCGACGCAGTCGTCCTCCCGTCGCTCACCGAAGGACTGCCGCTCGTCGCGCTCGAGGCGATGGCCATGGGACGTCCGCTGGTGGCGAGCGCCGTCGGCGAGCTCCCCACCCTCCTGTCATCCGATGCAGGGGTGCTGGTCCCCCCCGGGAACAGCGCAGCGCTGGCAGGGGCCCTCCAGCACCTGCTGGCGGATGTGCCGGGGCAGGCGCGCATGGCAGTCCGCGCGAGGGACCGGGTCCAGGGCCACTACCGACTGGAGCAGACGGCGGACCGCTACACGAAGGCGCTCTATGCGCCGGCTCTCGAACGTGCAGGCGCTGGAACGGAGTGAGGTCATGCGGGTGTCGGTGGTCGTGCCCCTGTACAACAAGGCGAGGTGGGTCCGTCGTTCGCTCGACTCGATCGCGGCACAGTCCCTCCGGGACTTCGAAGTGATCGTCGTCAACGACGGGTCGACCGACGGCAGCGAAGAGCTGGTGGAGCAGTATCCCGATCCCCGCTTCCGGCTGGTGAACCAGCAGAACGCCGGTCCGGGCGCGGCGCGGAACCGGGGGATCGCCGAATCGCGTGCCCCGCTCGTCGCCTTCCTGGATGCCGACGACGAGTGGCTGCCCACGTACCTCGAACGCAGCGTGAGACTGCTGGAGCGGAGCGGCCCCGAGGTCGCGGCGACCACCTGCTGCTACTACGAGCTCCCCGCCAGCGTTCATAGACGGGAGCTGTGGAGGCTCCGCGGCGTTCGCGACGGGCTGTTTCGCACGCAGCCGGACACCCCGCCCTCCCGGCTGGTCCACCTGCTCGCGTTCATGTCGCCCTGGTCCACCATCGCCCGGCGAGAGGTGCTGGATCGGTATGGCGGGTTCTTCGGCCGCGAGCGCTGTCTCTATGGAGAGGACGCCTTCCTCTGGCTGAAGGTCCTGCTGAACGAGACGCTGGTGTTCTCGCTCGAGCCTCTCGTCCGCTACCACACCGAGGCGAGCGCATTGAGCAGGAACCTGCAAGGGCCGAGGCAGGTCGAGCCGTTCCTCCTCTACCCGGAGGAGCTGGAACTGGCGTGCCCGAAGCGTCTCAAGCACGTGCTGCGCGAGGTGCTCGCGATCCGTGCGGCGAAGACGGCCTGCATGCTGTCCTGGTGGGGCAGATGGCGCGAGGCGCGCGCTCTCGTGGACCGGTTCGCAGAGGACCGGCCGCTGAGGGAGCCCTGGACGCTGGCCTCGAGGGCGTTCACCAACCCTGTGGCCGCGCTGGCGGCGCGCGTCTGCCGCGAAACGCTGGTCCGCGCCCGGGCTGGGGACCACCTCGCCGCCCCGCCGACGGCAGACTCCTGGGCCATGCGCTTCCCCTGGGCCTCCTCGCTGGTGCCGGACGACCCCGTGCCCGTGCAGACCAGGCAACCCGCGCAGACCCGCGAGCCGCCCGCGAACCGCAGGCTGGAGCACGAAGCTCAATCCACCGCGTGGCTGGGCGCGGAGGGCGCCGGCCCGTAGACCCGCTCGATGCGGGTGACCTCCGCCAGCGCCTCGTCGAACGCCGCGACGAACGCCGTGACGTCGCCCGGCCTCTGCGAATACCGCACGTTCTCGTGTTCGAGCAGGTCGACGTCCCGCCAGTCCGCGTCCACGTTCAGCAGGTCGCGCTTCACACTCGGCCAGGAGGTCATGTGCGAGCCGTGCGTCGGGTCCGGCCCCAGGATGATCCAGCCTGCGCTCGAGACCGCACCCACCGGCTTCCCCCGCGCATACACGTCGCGGGCGAGGTTGAGGAGGACCTCGTGGTGCGAGAGCAGCTGCGTCTGGGTGTAGCCGCTCGGGATGATCAGCCCGTCGGTGGCGTCGGGATCGACGTCCTTCGGGGCGGCCTCGGTCGTGACGCGCTCGTGACCATGGCGTCCTTCCACCGTCCAGTCCGCGCGAAGCCCGACGGGAATGAGCTCCTGGCGTGCGTCGCGCAGCCCGTCCCTCAGCGTGCGGAGATCCCGGTCCTCGAAGTGCTTGTCGATGATCACCGCCACCCTGGCCATGTCGGACACCTCCGCATCAAACCTGGACATGGAGGTGGAAGGGACGCCTGCCCGGCTCCGGCCCGGGCAGTTGGGCGTGCACGTGCCGGGTCGCCCGGGGTCCTCACGCTTCTC
The DNA here is from genome assembly GCA_049589315.1 of Myxococcaceae bacterium. Classification (GTDB taxonomy): domain Bacteria; phylum Myxococcota; class Myxococcia; order Myxococcales; family Myxococcaceae; genus JBAWAM01. The sequence goes on along the minus strand of JBAWAM010000853.1, from coordinate 10,551 downwards.
TGCGCAGCAGGGCAGGAGCCGTTATAGCCTCGCACTGTCCTCCCGATGTCCGCCTCGCTTCCTCTACAGCTTCGAGTCCACCGCTCGATGTCGGAGATCCCGCGCGCCGCCTGGGACGCCCTCGTTCCACGCGAAGGGGGGCCCTTCGTGGAGTGGGACTGGCTGGCTGCCCTGGAGGAGAGCGGGACCGCGTCGTCCGAGCGGGGGTGGCGTCCGATGCACCTCGCGCTGTGGGAGGGGACCAGGCTGGCCGCCGCAGCCCCGGCGTGGGTCAAGCACGACAGCGATGGCGAGTTCGTGTTCGACCGGACCTGGGCTGCCGGCGCCGAACGGCTGGGGCTCAGCTACTACCCGAAGCTGGTGCTGGGCGTTCCGTTCACGCCTGCATCGGGGACCAGGTTGCTCACCGCGCCGCGAGAGGACCGGGGCGCCCGGGTCCGACAGCTCATGCAGGGGGCCCTGGAGATGGCGCGCGCCGAAGGGCTGTCCTCCGTACACGTGCACTTCTGCTCGCGCGAGGAGGCCACGCTCCTGGAGGGCATCGGCTTCGCTCACCGGCTCGGGGTCCAGTACCAGTGGCACAACGCCGGCTATCGCTCGTTCGATGACTTCCTCGCGCGCTTCCGCTCGAAGCGACGCAGTCAGATCGCCCGCGAGCGCCGGGCAGTCGCCGAACAGGGCATCTCGCTCAGGACGCTTCGCGGAGACGCGCTGTCCGGCGTGGATCCTCGAGAGGTCTACCGGCTGTACGCCTCGACGGCGGACAGGTACCGGTTCGGGCTGCGCGCCTTCACGCAAGCCTTCTTCGAGATCGTCCTCGAGCGCTTCAGGGACCGGATCGAGCTGGTCGAGGCCCGACGGAGCGGCCAGCTCATCGCCGGCGCCTTGAATCTGTCGTCGACGGATGTTCTCTATGGCCGATACTGGGGCTGCTTCGAAGCGCACCCGTTTCTCCACTTCAACGTATGCCTCTATCACCCGGTGGAGGAGAGCATCGCGCGCCGCCTGTCAAGGTTCGAGCCCGGGGCGGGAGGGGAACACAAGCTGGTGCGCGGGTTCGAGCCGACCCTCACGCACAGTGCGCATTGGATCTTCAATCCCCGCCTGGACCGGGCGATCAGGGAATTCGTGTTGAACGAAGCAGAGGCAATCCAGCAGGGGCTGCCGAGGTGGTACGAGGAGACAGGGTTCCGCCGCGGCCCCGGCACGAAGGGCAGCCGGGCGGCTCAGCCCTGACGAGGTTTTCCATGGGGCGGAAGTACGAGTCCGACAATGAAGTTGTGACCGAGACGAAGCAGCAGCAGAAGCTGCAGAAGCCTCGGCTGTACAAGGTGCTGTTGCACAACGACAACTACACCACGCGGGACTTCGTGGTGGCCGTCCTGCGGGAGGTCTTCCACAAGTCGGAGACGGACGCAGTCCGGATCATGATGCACGTGCATTACAACGGCACCGGCGTGGCCGGCGTTTATACATACGAAGTCGCAGAGACGAAGATTCGTCTCGTCGAGCAGCTGGCGAGGGAGCATGAGTTCCCGCTCCGGCTCTCGATGGAACCGGAGGATGACTGAAGTGCCGAACCCGTCGATCGCCAAAGAGCTCCAGGCCAGCTTCCGCCAGGCCCTCATAGAGGCCAAGGCGATGCGCCACGAGTACCTGACGCTCGAGCACCTGCTGCTCGCAATGCTGAAGGACCGGCGCTCGACCGAGGTGCTGAAGGCCTGTGGCGCCAACGTCAAGCGGTTGGAGCAGAAGCTGACCGCGTTCCTGATGGACACGGTCGAGCAGCTGCCTGAAGGCATGGAAGCCGAGCCGCAGCAGACCATCGGGGTCGAGCGCGCCTTCCAGCGCGCCGCCATCCACGCGGTCTCCGCCGAGCAGGACACCATCGACGGCGGCGACGTGCTGGTCGCCCTCTTCCGCGAGGAGGAGTCCTACGCGCAGTACCTCCTCCGGGAGGAGGGCGTCACGCGCATGGACGTCCTCAACTACGTCTCGCACGGCATCGGCAAGGAGGGCGACGAGGACGAAGAGGAGTACGACGCCGAAGAGGGCGAGCCCGGCTTCTCCAGTGAGGAGGAGGGCGAGGCCCCGGCGAAGGATCCGCTCAAGGCCTACACCACCAACCTCAACGCCGAGGCGGCCGCCGGTCGGATCGATCCTTTGATCGGTCGCGAGCTGGAGCTCGAGCGCACCGTCCAGGTCCTGGTCCGCAGGCGGAAGAACAACCCGCTGTACGTGGGCGAGCCGGGCGTGGGCAAGACCGCCATCGCCGAGGGCCTCGCGCTCCACATCCACGAGAAGAGGGTCCCCGACGCGTTGAAGGACGCCACGGTGTACCTGCTCGACATGGGGGCGCTGCTCGCGGGCACCAAGTTCCGCGGCCAGTTCGAGGAGCGGATCAAGGGCGTGCTCAAGGCGCTGCAGAAGATCCCCGGGGCGATCCTGTTCATCGACGAGATCCACACCATCGTCGGCGCGGGCGCCACCACCGGCGGTTCCATGGACGCGTCGAACCTGCTCAAGCCGGCGCTGGCCTCCGGTCAGCTCCGGTGCATCGGCTCCACGACGTACCAGGAGTACAAGTCGGCGTTCGAGCGCGACCGCGCGCTGTCCCGGCGCTTCCAGAAGATCGAGGTCCCCGAGCCCTCCATCGAGGACACGGTCAAGATCCTCCAGGGGCTGCGCTCCCGCTACGAGGACCACCACCACATCAAGTACGAGGACGACGCGATCCGCGCGGCGGCAGAGCTCTCCGCGAAGCACATCACCGAGCGCTTCCTGCCGGACAAGGCGATCGACGTGCTCGACGAGGCCGGCGCGGCCGAGCGGCTCCGGCTGGACGCGGAGAGGACCGGCGTGGTCACCGTGGCCGACGTGGAGAAGGTCGTCAGCAAGATGGCGAAGATCCCCGCGCGCTCGGTGAGCGCCTCCGAGGGGACGCAGCTCAAGAACCTGGAGCCGGAGCTCAAGAAGGTCATCTTCGGCCAGGACAGCGCGATCGAGGAGCTGGCGTCGGCGATCAAGCTCTCCCGCTCCGGACTGCGCGCTGCGGACAAGCCGATCGGCTCGTTCCTCTTCTCGGGCCCCACCGGCGTGGGCAAGACCGAGCTGGCGAAGCAGCTGGCGAAGGTGCTCGGCGTCGAATTCCTCCGCTTCGACATGAGCGAGTACTCGGAGAAGCACACGGTTTCGAGGCTCATCGGCGCCCCGCCGGGCTACGTGGGCTTCGACCAGGGCGGAATGCTCACCGATGCGGTGCGCAAGAATCCGTACTCGGTGGTGGTGCTCGACGAGATCGAGAAGGCACACCCGGATCTCTTCAACATCCTGCTCCAGGTGATGGACCACGCCACGCTGACCGACAACAACGGCCGGAAGGCGGACTTCAGGAACGTGGTGCTGATCCTGACGACCAACGCGGGCGCACAGGAGATGGCGGCGAAGTCGATCGGCTTCGGCGAATCGGGCGAGATCGTGGACGCATCGCGCGCGAAGAAGGCCATCGAGCGCACGTTCACGCCGGAGTTCCGCAACCGGCTCGACGGCTGGATCCTGTTCAGCGGCCTGTCGAAGGAGGTCATCCTCAAGGTCGTGGACAAGGAGCTCGGTCTGCTCCGGGCGGTGCTCGAGCCGAAGAACGTCACGCTCGAGGTCACCGACGCCGCGCGCGACTGGCTGTGCGAGCACGGCTACGAACCCGCGTTCGGCGCCCGTCCGATGGCGCGGCTGGTGGAGAACCAGATCAAGCGCAAGCTGGCGGAGGCCCTGCTCTTCGGCGAGCTCCAGAACGGCGGCACGGCGATCGCCGACGTGCGACAGGACGGGCTGGTGATCACCACCCGCCCTGCCGAGGCGAAGGCCAGCGCCTGAGGAAAAAGGCTCTCAGCTCCCGGCGTCGGGACAGGATTCGGCCGGTAGGGTCGGGCGAGCCTGGGAGCCGGTTTCGCCTCAGTGGGACGTGAGGCGCTCCGCGAGTTGAACCGCGTTTCGGATGCAATCGTTCATCCCGACGCCTCGATACGCGTTTCCCGCGAGGCTCAGGCCGGGCACGTCGGCGAGTCGGCGATCGATCCGCTCGAGCCGGGCGAGGTGTCCCACGTTGTACTGGGGGATCGCCCGGTCCCAGCGGATGATCTGCTGGAACGACGGCGCCTGCGTCACGCCCACCATTTGTTCCAGCTCCTCGCGCACGGCGGCGACGAGGTGATTGTCGGCGAGCCGCGCGAGATCCGCGTGCCTCGCGCCGCCCACCATCACGGTCAACAGGGTCCGTCCGTCTTCGGCCCGCCAGGGGAAGAAGCTGGAGATGTAGAGGATCCCGAGGACCTTCCGGTGCTCGCGTTCGGGCGCCAGCATCCCGAAGCCGCTGATCCGCTCGAACAGCGCAGGATCGTCGAAGCCCAGATGCACGACGGTCACGGTGGCGTACTCGATCGCACTCACCTCCCCCGCGAGCCCGGGGTCGAGCGGAGCGAGAAGCTGCGCGGTCTCCGGTGCGGGCGTGCAGAGGACGATTCGGTCGGCGGTGGTCGAAGCACCGTTGGCGGAGAGCTTCCAGCGGTCGCCCTCGCGCATGAGCCCGCGCACCGGCGCGCCGCGGTGGACCCGATCCCCCAGCCGCTCGGCCAGTGCATCCGTGAGCGTCTGGAGTCCACCGTCGAAGCTGGTGAGCCGCCCTGCCGTCGGTGACTTGCGCTGCCCCTGCTTGCGTCGCTTGCGCATGCCCACCAGCAGGCTGCGGTGTTCCCGCTCGAGCTCGGTCAACACCGGGAACACGGCGCCGACAGACAGGCGCGCGGGATCGCCGGCGTAGATGCCCGACTGCATCGCGTCGATGAGGATCTCGGTCGCCTGCCTCCCAAGGTGGCGACGCATGAAGCTGTCCAGCGACTCGTCTGCGCGGTAGGGCGGCATCGGCGTGAAGAGCTCGCCCGCAAGCCTGAGCCACCCCGACAGCGGCATCACCCCCGAGGTGAGGAGCTTCGGGCCCATGGCGAGCTCGCGCGGCGCGCCGCGACTGAACACGAAGCGACGCTTCGAGCTCTCCTCGGCGCTCCTCATCTTCTTCTGTAGGCCAAGCTCCTCGACGAGTTTGAGCGTGGCCGGCTCGTTCGCCAGGAAGCCATTGGGGCCCGCTTCGGTGAGGAAGCCTCCCTGCTTGAAGGAGCGAATCTTCCCTCCTGGGCGCTGATCGGCCTCGAGGACGACGACGTCCTCACCGCGCTTGCTGAGCTCGTAGCCGAGCGTGAGCCCGCTGATCCCTGCTCCCACGACTGCAACCGACACGACGGCCTTTCTTCAGATGAATCCTCCCCAGCTTGTGCATTCGATGTACCGGCAGGAACCACTTGCCGGACGCTGATGCGTCGAGGGCGTAGAGGACAGGCGCGCCCGAATCTTCTGCGCTCGTGCCTCCACTGCACGCAGATCCTGCACGCTCGCGCATTGGATTCACTGCCGAGGCCTTTGGCGCGGCGCTTGCCTTTCGAGAGCCCCTGACGCGGAGGTTGGGATGGAGCTGGAGGATGTGAGGCTGCACCTGTTGGCGCAGCACGACACGATCCGGAAGTACCTGGACGAGGTGCGGGTCCTCTCGAAAGGGGATGGCCGGGCGCAATCACAGGCGCTGCGTGAGGCGCTCGAACGTCTCCGCGCGATCGTCGTGGACCATTGCCTCACAGAGGAGGCGCTGCTCGGCCCGCTGCTCGCGACGGTCGATGCCTGGGGCGCCGTTCGGGTCCGCCTCATGGACCGTGAGCACGGCGTCGAGCACGAGCGACTGCTCCGGGACCTGGAGGGCTTCATCCTGTCGAGCTCCCCCGCGGAGCGGATCGCCGCGGTCCGAGCCATGTCGGACGAGCTCCGGGAGCACATGGATGAGGAGGAGAAGCACCTGCTCAGCCCCAGGGTGCTCACGTACGACGTGGTCCGGATTGGCCAGGCCGCAGGCTGACGGCTGAGGTCCGCACCTGTGCCGGAGAATGGTCGCCACCGGGGGCCCTTCAGAGTAGAGCCAGAAGCCACCGCCCATTCTCCGGCACAAGTCCTCGCGAAGACGTGCATCCACTCCGGTCAGGCGCGCAATCGTGCAACGGATTCAGACCAGAATCGGCGAACTCGCTCCAGCTCGCGCGCAAGTAGCTGACGACACGTCGCGCTCGTTCGCTGGACAGGGCGCACGGTGCTAGAAGCGCGGCATGCCCCAGACGACCGAGAAGATCGTCCACGTCAACGGCATCGACCTCTGCACCGAGACCTTCGGCAATCCGGGCGATCCCGCGCTCCTGCTGATCATGGGCGCGATGGCGTCGATGGACTGGTGGCCCGAGCTGCTGTGCCGCCGACTCGCCGGCCAGCGCCGTTTCGTGATCCGCTACGACCACCGGGACACCGGAAGGTCCACGCCGTACCCGCTGGGCGCGCCGGGCTACGATCTCGACGATCTGGCGGATGACGCAGTCGGGATTCTCGACGCGTACGGGATCGAATCGGCGCACCTGGTGGGCATGTCGCTGGGCGGAATCATCGCGCAGCTCATCGCCCTGAAGCACCCGAAGCGCGCGCGTTCGCTGACCTTGATCGCCTCGCAGCCGCTCGCCCCGGACGACCCGTCCATTCCAGGCATCGCTCCGGAGATCCTCGCCTTTCATGCCCGAGGCGCGGAGCTCGACTGGGCCAACAGGGACGCCGTTCTGGACTACCAGGTCGATTCCTGGCGACTGCTCTCCGGGAGCGCCCGGCCGTTCGACGCGTCACTCATCCGAAGCATGGCCCGCCGCGACGGCGAGCGGACGCCGGACCCGCGGACCGCCTTCAACCACGCGCTGCTCGAGGGCGGCGAGCGCTGGTACGGACGGCTCGACGAGATCCGGGTGCCGACGCTCGTCATCCACGGCACAGACGATCCCGTCCTCCGGTTCGCGTACGGCCAGGCCCTCGCCCGGGGTATCTCCGGAGCGAGGTTCATGCCGCTCGTCGGCGTGGGTCACGAACTCCATCCGTACGACTGGGACGCCATCGTCGCGGCGGTGGCCCGCCTCACCTCGTGAAGCCTGGGCGGCGGCGCGGCACATGACGGCCAACGCCGACGGCGACCCCGGTCCACAGCTCCTGGTGTGCGCCCAGCCGCGATGAGCACTGCGCGGCCCGGACGTTCAGAGGGAGGAAGTGTGAGCTCGGGCAATCCGGTCGTCTCCACCCCACGCGCCAGTACCGCGCCGATAATCCCGCCAATCGCCACGGACCCGAGCACAAGGAACATTCGCCCCCCCAGGCCTGGACCGGAGACACCAACAGTCTTGTGCCGCAGAATGTCTGAGCGGTCAGGTGCTTCAGAGTGAAGCCGGATTCGCGCCGCCATTCTCCGGCACAATTGTGCCTGTCATCTGGACTGCGTCCTGCCGCGCCGATGCACTCCCGCACCCAGGCGAGCAATACGCGTGAGCCTCGGGCTCCGCTGGTGACCGCAGATTGGACGTCCGCGTGGAGCACCGGGATGCGACGCCCTGATCTGGCGCGATCCGCTCGCCCCCAATGCCCCCCTCTGCAGCTGCCCTCTACGGTGGACAGGTCGACTACGCGAAGCCCTCAGGCCCTCACCGCGTCAGCTTCGCGAACACCTCGTCGGCCGTCAGCGAGGAGCACTCGGCCAGATGCGGTCTGCCTGTCCATGAGCGACCGCCCCCGTGCGCCTGCGTGAGGCCATTCTGCGGCCCCATTTGTGCCGCAGAATGGCCGAGTTTGCGTGCCCTCCAGAGTGGAGCCGGAGTACCGGAGCCATTCTCCGGCACAACCCTGAGATGACCTGCGCCGTGTCCGCATCGATACCCGGCGCGGTGCATGAAGCGCACATCGCCTGGCGAGAGCCGATGATGAGAGAGAGGGTCCGCTGCGCCGCCGCGCGGGGCGTGTCTTCCACGCCACGCACCTGCGCCAGGAGCGCCTCTATCGACTTGCGCGCGTCGCCGAAAAGCACCCGGTTGATCTCGAGGAAGAACAGCGGGTTCTCGACGCCGGCGTACCCCGCGGCCATGCCCCGCTCGAGAACCGGCATGCCGTAGATGGGGCTGCCGGGGTCGTCCAATGCGCCGCAGTTCACGATGTCGTTGGCGCCGATCACCAGCGGGCGCACCCATCGCCGCGTAAAGGCTGCGCGCTGGCTCGAGTGGGCGCACAACATCTGCTCTGCCGCTCCCCACCCCTCCGAGCCGCCGAGCCGCCCTTCGACCCGTCGTGCGCGCCGTGCTAAGCGCTCCGCCGAGGTCTGCGTGCTCGTCCGTACATTCCGCAACGCTGTCGGGGGACTGCCCCGCGTTTTCTGGGTTCTCTGGGTCGGTACGTTGATCAACCGGCTCGGAAGCTTCGTCGCGCCGTTCCTGACGCTGTACCTCACCGAGACACAGCACCTCTCTCCCGGCGAGGCGGGCGGCATCGTGTCGCTGTACGGGCTCGGCGCCTTTGCTGCCGCGCCGACGGGAGGCTTCCTCTCCGACCGGGTAGGCCGAAAGGTGACGCTCCTGGCGGGCCTCGGCCTCACCGCCGTGGGGATGCTGGCCCTCGGGTTCGCGACTGCGCCCTGGCTCATCGCCGTCTGCGCGCTGGCGCTGGGGTTCTTCGGCGAGCTCTTTCGCCCGGCGGTGTCGGCGATCATCGCGGATGTGGTCCCTGCTGAGGACCGCGTCCGCGCCTACTCCCTCCAGTATTGGGCGGCGAACATGGGCTTCGCGGTCGCGCCGGTGATCGCCGGGTTCATGGCGAACCGGAACTTCCTCGTGCTGTTCATCGCGAACGCGGTGGCGTGCCTCGCCTACGCGACGCTGGTGTTCCTGCGCATCCCCGAGACCCGACCGCTCTCCAGCGCTCGAGAGCCGACGACGCCCTCCACCGCCGGCCCCGCCGCGATCCGGAACGTCTGGAGCTTCTTCGGACGCGCCTGGAACGAGCTCGGGTTCGCGGAGGTCGCGCGCGACGCGGTGTTCCTCAGCTTCGTCGCGCTCTCGTTCCTCCTCGCGTTCCTCTTCCTGCAGTTCAGCTCGACGCTCCCGTTGGACATGAGGGCGCACGGGCTGGAGCCGTCGGACTTCGGCCTGCTCATCGCGATCAACGGGGTGCTGATCGTCTTCCTGCAGCCGTTCGCCACGCGCGTTCTGGGACGGTTCCGCCGAGGCAACGTGATGGCGCTCTCGGGACTGCTGGCCGGAGCCGGCTTCGGGCTCAACGCGTTCGCCGGCACGGCGCCCCTCTACGCCCTGGCAATCGTCGTGTGGACGATCGGAGAGATCCTCCAGAGTCCCGTGGCGTCCGCGATCGTCGCGGACCTCGCGCCATCGCACGCGCGCGGGCGCTACCAGGGCGTGTTCTTCATGTCGTGGGGCCTCGCCTCGTTCGCGGCCCCGGTGACCGGTGGCTGGATCATGGAGCGCTTCGGCGCGACGTCGCTCTGGAGCTTCTGCTTCGCAATCGGCACGCTGATCGCGGTCGGGCACCTCGCCGTCGCTGGCGCGCGCCGGCGAAGACTCGAGGAGCGGGCGCTGGCGACGGGCCTGTCGATGGCGGGTCGTGATTGATCGCCGCCTACAGCATTACGGGCAGACGCTGCTGCGCTCCGCGTAGCCGAACGCCAGTTTGGTGATCGGGTGGCTCCCGACGAACGCCGACTTCGGCAGCTCGTCCCAGGTGAGTCCGTCGTCCTCGCTGCGATAGAAGGACTGGTCTTCGTAGTAGCGCCCCCACTCGTCGTTCACCGCGGCGAAGACCCCCTCGCCATACGCGACGATCCCGAGGGACGGTCCGTTTTCGGTCCGTACGCCGCCTCCGGGCTGAGGCCGGCGCACGGTGGTGGGCGCCATCGTCCAGGTCTCGCCGTCGGCGCTGGCGTAGCGTGCGAACTGGCTGCCCGCCTCGGCACGGGTGCGGCTGAAGAATACGAAGGCCTCACCGGTCCATACCAGGGTGGAGTTCACCTCCACTGACAAGGACACCGCCGTCCACGTGTTCCCGCGATCTCTCGAGAAGCACACGCCCGGAGTCCCGGCGACCACGATCACGCCTTTTCCGACGGCCACACCTCCATTGGTCAGTCCAGCCCGGCACTGGGAGGGAGCGGTCACGGTCGTCCACTGAAGGCCGTCATTGCTCACCACGATGCCGTTGTCCGCAGTCATGACGAAGACGCGGCCGTTGATGTCGCCACCACCGCCCCGACGGACGTTGCCCAGGTGCCAGAAGCCGGTGCCTGTCGTCAGGGTGTTTCCTTCGTCGTCACTGACCGCCATGTCGTTGTTCGCGAAGAGCAGACGCCCGTCCACATGGACGGTGCTCGCGTAGGTCTTTCCCGTCTGCACGGTCACCCAATCCACGCCGTTGCGACTGCGGCGGATGCTTCCGGGCGGGCCCCAGCCAAAGTTCGCGACGATGTGTTCGCCCGCGAAGGCGAGGCCGCGCGCGGTGAGCGCAGTGTGATCGCACTCGACTTCGGTCCCGCCCCCGGGCGGCTGCTCCCAGCACCGGGCATTGTCCGGCGCCTCGTCGCGGTCGGCCACCCAGGTC
>JBAWAM010000852.1:0-1830 GCA_049589315.1 Myxococcaceae bacterium | reverse complement strand
GAAGATGCCATCGCCTGGGTGCGTGCGTTCGGCATGAGTAAGCTCCTCGATGGGCTGCCTGAGGACGTGCAGCGATCGTGGGAGCGGGACTTCGCGCGCGAAGCGGAGGCGCTTCGTACGGACGGGTTCATTCGCCTGGGCGGCGTGACGCGCATCGTCGTCGCTTCCGTGGGGGAAGGCTAGGCTCCGGGAGAGGCGGAACGTGCGGTGCTGGTCCGGTCCTCCAGGCGCGCGCTGCCACAGGCGATCGACCCGCTGACCCGAGCCCATGGAAGCGGGTTTCGGCGATCTAGAGCCCGCTCGGCGCGGATGATCAGGCGACCGCGGTAGGTGGAGCATTGGTCCGTGGCGTCACCCGCGCCAGCCACAGCGCCGAGGTCGCGGTCGGAACGACTATCCACGCGAGCTCGGTGCCCTCCAGCGACAGCCCGCCGAACCAACCGCCGGTGACGACCACGCCCATCGAGAGGAGCGCCAGCCGCGTGTATTCGAGCCAGATGAACCCGACTCTGCCCTCGAGGAGGCCGGCCACGCAGAAGAGGGTCCCCATCAGGACCGCCGCGTAGGACGCGGAGACGGTGAGCGGGGCATTGGCCTGGACCACGAGGAAGTGCACCGCGAGCGGGAACGACAAGGCGAACTGGAGCAGCGCGTACAGCAGGAGGCCGCGGGGAACGCGAGGCTCGAACTTCTGGAACCGCGAGGGATCGAACGGCGGCTTCGGCGCCTTTCGCGCGGCAGCTTCCGGCCTCCACGCGGGGGTGGCGAACCAGACCTTCAGGCGATCCCCCCAGGTGTCGGCGAGCCGGAAATCCCGCCACAGGTCGGCGTAGAAGTGGAGGTTGGCCCACAGCGGGTTCCAGCTCCGCAGCGGGGTGCGGATGCCGTAGAGGATCTCCTCGTCCGGGCGCTCGTCGACGAACGTTCCGAACAGGCGATCCCACACCATGAACATGCCGCCGAAGTTCCGATCCAGGCAGTAGTCGTTCTGGCCGTGGTGGACGCGGTGATTCGACGGCGACGCGAACCAGCGGTCGAACCACCCGAGCCTTCCGATCTGCCGGGTGTGGATCCAGTACTGGTAGAGAAGGTTCACCATCCCGGCGATGCCCATCACCAGCGGCGGGATGCCGATCACCGCCAGCGGCCAGTAGAAGACCCAGCCCAACAGGAATCCGGTCGAGGTCTGCCTCAGCGCGGTGGAGAGGTTGTACTCCTCGCTCGAATGATGGACGACGTGCGCCGCCCACAGCACGTTCACCTCGTGGGAGAGGCGGTGGAACCCGTAGTAGCAGAGATCGTAACCGACCAGCGCGAGCGCCCAGGTCCACCACGCATCGGCCGGAAGCCGGATCAGCGCGACGTACTCCCACGCGAGCGCGTACACCCCGAGCCCCACCGCCGCGGTGAACACGCCGGTGACCTGGCTCATCACGCCCAGGCTGATGCTGGAGACCGCGTCGTTGATCCGGTACGTGTTCCGCCCCCGGAACCAGCCGACGCAGAGCTCCGCCAGGATGAGCACGACGAAGCCAGGCGCTGCGGCCGCGATGATCAGCTCGTTCATGTCCGCTCCTCGCAGGATCTCTTGTTCCATCGAGAGCGTAGTCCCAGGCCGATTCAGAGTCGCGAGGGGCTGCCGCCCGTGCGCCAGGCGGGGAGGCGAGCAGGCATGGTCACCACGGAAGCCCTCGCGTGGCTCGCTGAGCGTCAGTGCTCTGACAGGGCGACTGCGTGGCCAACGTTGTCGGAGCCTTCGACCGCCTTCGCCATGAAGCGCGCGACAGCGGCCCGCGACACCTTCATGCTGCGCGTCTCGCCTGCCTTCGA
>JBAWAM010000851.1:0-4299 GCA_049589315.1 Myxococcaceae bacterium | reverse complement strand
GCCACCTTCACGCGGGCGCGGTCGAGGTCCATGAGCCCCAGGTACGTCCACAGCGCGGGGACGTTGGTGGTGCAAGGGCGGGCGACGCTGCCGGGGAGGCAGCTCGTCGTCTCGGTGGTCGTGCCGCGCATCTCCATGGTGGCGGACACGGTCATGACCTCTTCCTCCGTCACGCGCGGCGCCGCATGGTACGAGAGGCGCGGGTTGACGGCGACGGTGAAGCCATCGAGGCGATATGCGAGCGCCAGACCGTAGATGGCGTGGGCAGCACCGCGACTGGCCAACAGCTCGCCTTCATCACCGGCCAGGGCGCGGACCAACGCCAGGCGTTCGGGCGTCAGCGACGACGGGTCCACCTGCACCAGCGACGCGAAGCCGCTCTCGTCTTCCTGCGTGTCGAGGAGCGTGCCCTGCGAGGCGGCGAGGAAGCGGCCCAGCTCGGCCTCGTCGCTGTGGAAGAGGATCAGCTCATGGGTCGCAAGCTGCAGCGGCATCCCCGTACCGGGGCCGTCCCCTGCACGGAGGATCGTGCCGACCGGGCGCGAGCCCGCGGGCTGTGACTCCTCGTCCTCCGTGAGCTGAAGCGCGGGCTCGACGCGAGAGGGCGGGGCTCCCGGGCGTACACCCTCCAGCACGGCCACGTCGCTGAAGGCCGTGGCCTCCAGGTCCTCGAACCCCGGCTGCGCGCGATCCACGCCGAAGAAGGCGACGAAGACCCCGCCCGGAGGCAGGGTGAAGGTGCCGTCCAGTGGGGCGCCCGGCGCGTCCGACGCGCGCACCACCACGCCCGTGGTGGACTCGTAGAGGCCGTCACCGCGAGGGACGAGGGACAGCTTCTCGACGTCATGCGACTCGGCGGACACGAGGACCACGTCACCCGGCTGCGTCGCCAGGGTGCGGCCGCCGAGATCGACGGTGACCTTCGCGGTGTCACCGTCGGCGTAGAAGAACGCGTTCAGGTCCACGCGCACGGTCGCAGGCTTCGACGGTGCCTTCGCAGCCGGGGGAACTTCGAGGCGCACAGTTGCGCTCGCGGTCGCGCCCGATGCGTCGGTAGCTTTCACCGTCAGAGACTCGGTGCCCGGCTGTGCGTCGGCCGGGACGTCGATGCGCACGCGAGCGCCGCTGACTGAGACCGAGAAGCGCTGGGCCACCGCTTCGAAGGTGACGGGCGGCTCGGCGGGTCCTTCGACAGTGACGTTCAAATACGTGGAGGTGCCCGGTGGCGCGGTGACGGCCTCGGGAACCTTCAGTGTGAAAGGGACGCTCGGCGCGGGACCACCGCAGGCGGCGAGGACGAACCACGACGACACGAGTACGGCGAGCTTTCGCATGAGGCCCCCCAGGCGCGAGCCACACGCCTTCCGGTTCACAGCGCGCGCGTGCTTAGGGCAGAAGTCATGCGATAAGCAAGAGAGAGGGATGTGGCGCCACGGACGCAGGTCGCGGCCCGCGGCCCACAGGTCGCACACGCTGCTCCTCATCGCCACGGGTGTTCACCACTGGCGCGTGGCTTGCTGGTACATCGTCCGCGCATCTGCGCCGCCACCATGACCGCCTCCACCTTGCTCCCGTTGCTGCTCCTCCATGCGGTCACCCTCGAGCCGGCGTCCTTTCCGGCGGAGGGGACCCACCAGTCGATCCTCCGGGTCGACACGCCTTCGATGGTCCGCATCACCGCCGACGATCCCTCGGGGACCTCGTGCGAGCTGGTCGACCACCTGCGCGGTCCGTTCGCCTCGTCGGGTACTCCGGGGCGGGAGCACTGCCGGCTCGACGTCCTCCTCGACGCCGGCGTGTACAAGGTTCGGCTCGAGGGCGCGCGCAAGGCGAAGGGCAGGACCACGCTCCGCGCGACCGCGTTCGCCGAGCTCAACGACGCGCCCAGGAAGCTCACGCCGGGGAGCGAGGCCCGGCTGGAGCTCCGCCCGGGACACCAGGCGTCGTTCTGGGTCCGCGTCACCCAGCGCGGCCCCATCACCTTCCGGGCTTCGGGACGGACCGCGGGTGCGCTGCACATCTGGCGCGACGGGAAGTGGCTGGAGGAGTTGGGCGCGCGCCGCAACCAGGTGGAGGTCGAGCCGGGGCAGCCGATCCACGAATGGTGGCTGGAGCGGGTCATGGAGCCGGGCGACTACCGCTTCACCGTGTATGGCACCGACGAGGCGAAGTGGACGCGCGGGGAGCCGCACGACGTGCTGTCGGTGGCGCTCGGTTTCCCCGAGGCCCCGGAGGGGCGCACCACGGAGCTGACGCTCCCGCCCTGGGGCTTCGCCGCGTTCGCGCTCCCGAAGCACCGTACCGTCGCGTTCCTCTCGATGGAGCAGGCGGTGAACGCCGCGACGTCGCTCCAGCTCTTCCGGACGGAGGAGGGCGGAGCCACGACGGTGTCCTCCGGTTCGGCAGCAGCGAGCTGCGCGATCCAGCCGAAGGCGCTGGTGCCTGAGTGCGCGGTGCATTCGGGACATGATGCGCGCCACGTGCTCGTTGTCCGCGGCCTGCCGGGGACGAAGGTGTCGCTGCAGTGGGCCCCCCAACTCGATGAGACGCGTGCTCGCAGCGGCGCCTATGCGCCCGGTCCGCGGACCGTGTTCGGGTTCCAGCCTCCTGAAACGGGCGAATACCTGCTCTCCCTCCACGATGTCCCCGTCGACGAGGACGCGCCGCCCCTGTCCTGCCTCCTCGAGCGCGCCCAGAATTCACCCGACGGGGTGTCCGACTGGACGACGAAGTGGGACATCGTCGCGCGTGACGAGCTGACCGTCTCGGGAACGAAGCCGTTCCGGAGGGCCTTCAACCACGACGGGCAAAGCTCACGCATCTGGTTCCGGATCGGTGCCTCGGGGCAATACCGGGTCACCAGCTCGGGAGAGCGAAACACCCGGTGCGAGCTCTGGTTGAACGAGGTCGGTCAGTGGCGGCGCATCACTTCGACCGACCTGAAGGCGGGGCCGTGCGATCTCCGGACCCAACTGGATGAAGGCTCGTACGAGCTCATTCTTCATCAGGGCACACCCGGCATCGAGCGGGTCCGCATCACCACCGAGGACGCGCTCGAAGGGCCGGATACGGCGGGGAAGGCGTCCTGCCGCTTCGACGGCGTCCAGGTCCAAAGCGGCCGGCAGTACCGCCTGCGCGCCAACCGAGGCGGTGCCATCGCCGCGCGCGGGTTCTTCCTCGAGCGAGGGCCGGTATCGCTCACGCACCCGGTGAGCATCGTGGTGGAGCCCGGCGGCAAGGTCGCGATCCGGCTGACGGCTGGACAGGACGTGGTGGCGCGAGCGGTCGGCTCCACGCTTCGCTGCACCTGGAACGGGACCGCGGTGGGCGGGGGCTCCCGGTGCGCGTTCTCCACCGGCGAGGCGACCTCGACGCTGGAGCTCGTCAACACCGGGAAGACCTCGCTGCCGGTGACGCTGCAGCACCCCGCACGAAAAGCAGCGGTCGCGGCGCCGAGCGCGCACGAGGTCGAGCAGCTCGAGCTGCGCGCGATTCGCGCTGGCGAGGCGGTGCACCTCGACTTCGAACGCAAGCAACAGCACGCGCTGGTCTTCCGGGTGAACGAGCCGGGGCTCTACGACGTGACGAGCACCGGACTGCTCGCAACGGCGTGCGACATCCGGACGCCGGTGGTGACCCGACTCGCCTCGAACGAATCGGGCGGGCGCGGGAGGAACTGCCTCGTCGCGCAGTACCTGCGCCCGGGGGACTACCTTCTTGCGGTGCGCACCGTCGGCCCAAGCCGTGGGCGCGCCGGAATCGTGGTCGAGCGTCGGCCGGTGCGGGTGCTCGATCCGCTCGTCGCCGATGACCAGGTGTTCTTCCGCGCAGACGCGGGCGAGCTCGTGCAGCAGACGGTCGTCACCCGCCGCGCGGGAGAGCATCACTTCGGCACCACCGCGCCGGGCGCAGGGCTCGAGTGCCGGCTCGAGGACGACGAGGGTTGGCCCGTCGTGCGCGTTCCCACCGCCTGCGAAGGCAGCTTCACCCTTCCACCCGGTCGCTTCCTGTGGACGCAGCTCCCGCTCACGGTCGAGAGCATGCGCCGCACCCAGGTCGAGCGGGTCCGGGACGCGGCCGTGCTGCGCGGGAGCAAGGAACACAAGGTCGCTCTCAACACGGCGTACGCGGCAGAGCTCGGGGAGGACGGCCGCGACGCCTTCGAGTTCACGGTGCCGGTCGAGCTGGACGTTCGCGTGACGCTGACCAACGGGATGCAGGGACGGGTCTTCCGACTCGGTGATGGAGCACCGAAGCCGGTGGAGCTGATCCCGCCCGTGGAGACGGGCACTCCGATTC
>JBAWAM010000850.1:0-2025 GCA_049589315.1 Myxococcaceae bacterium | reverse complement strand
GGACGGCCCCGAACCCCCTGTCCACCCTTGGGGTATGCACGATCCGAGCAAGCTCCATGCCCTGCCCTCCACCGGTCTTGAAGCGGAGTACTGGATAGCGAAGGGGCACACCGGACGAAGTGGCTTTACCGGCGATGCGGGCTGGCAGAGCGACCTTTCCCAATGGCCGACTGGCCGGCTGGTTGGCGCAGCGTTTCTCGGGTCGAAGGCCGACGCCGTCACTGTGCCGCAGCCTCGAGCAAGGCGTATTGCCCGGGAGCAGGGCGTTGACCGACAGGTCCACGTCGTCGAAGGCGTGGTCGGCCGTGACCCCGCAGGAACGGTCCCGCGGTGCCTTCGAGCTCACCCGTTTGCGGAATCGGAGCCCAGCAGCGCGCGCGCCTGAAGGATCGCCTGTTCGACCTCGTCGTCGAGATCTGCGGTGGGGAGTGAACCGAGTTCCCCGCGGAGCAGTCCTACGTCCTTGAGCAGCAGGTCGTACTGGACGTCGATGAGGTTGTCACTCATCCAGCTCCGTCCTGTCGACACGCCGATCACCTCGAAAAGCTCCTTGGCAGGGACTCCGTGCTCCGCCGCCAGATTGAGCATCCGTGCAGTGGCGGCCAGGTTGTATGTGGCCAGGGCGTTGTTGAGGAGTTTCACCAGGGCCGGCTGACCGTAGGACTTCATGCGGAAGATGCGGCCCGAGATGTCGGCCAGCAGCTTGTCCTCCGCATCGCTCGTGGCAGGTCCGGCGAGGAAGATGGTCATCGAGCCTTGCCGTGCACCTTGGGGGCCGCCCGACACGGGGGCCTCGAACGCGCGCCAGGAGCCGGGCGCCGAGGAAAAGATCTTCCGCGCGTCTTTCGGCGCAAGCGTGGTGTGGACGAAGACCGTCAATGGCCGCGCGGTGTGCTTCTGGAGCGTCTGGAACACGGACGAGACCTGATCCGCCAATCGCACCGCGATGTGGACACTCTCCACCGACGGCCAATCAACAGCCGCGAGGTCGGTGCCGGCCGGAGACCGGGTCTCCTCCGACCACTCGCGGACGCGGTCGGCGTTGAAGTCGTTGCCATAGACCTTCTGTCCCAGCTCGGCGAGATGTGCGCCGATATTTCCACCGATGGGCCCCAGTCCAATGATCAGATGCATGAGCCTTCCTTGAGTGAGAGGGAGGAAGTTCCGAGAGCAGGATGCCGGACCGGCATGGCGAGTCATCGAGCTGCGGGACGACCGGCGGGCGTCATGAGGGCGCCGGCGTGGGGGAATCGTCTCAGTCCGTGGTGGACTTCAGGGGAAGACCCCGCTCTGCCATGACCTCCTTGAGTAGGGTCAGGGCGTTGAGCACGCGCGGGAACCCGACGTAGGGGATGCAGTGGATCAGGGCACCGACGATCTTCTCCTTGGTCAGCCCCACGTTGAAGCCGGTGTTGATGTGCAACTTCAACTGGGGTTCGGTGCCCAGGGCGACCAGCGTGGAGATGGTCACCATCGTCTGCTCCTGCTGGGTCAAGCCGGTTCGGGAGTAGATGTCTCCGAAGGCGAAAGAGACGATGTAGTCGGCCAGGTCCGGGTCAAGATCCTTGTACGACTCCACGAGTTTGACGTGGTCGAAGGTCTTGGAGTGCTCGGCGGAGACGAGCTCCATCATGCGATCAAGGCCGCGCTGGTACCGATCCGTGGCCATGTGGAGATTCCTCTTAGGGTTTGTGGAAGGTAATGGGCGATCACCCGTTCAAGATGGGGCTGGGGCATCCGCCTGGGTAGGACGACGCGCGGTTGCAATTGCAGTATCCAGGCAGGCTCCGCAGGTGCTGCTGCGCGACTGCGGTACCGATCGCGCCAGGCGAGGCGCCGATCACCGCCGAAGGTTTGCGCGCGAACGAGTTCTGGCCATACGGACGGCTGGCGAAACAGATCGCGTTCTTCAGGGCGACGGGAATCGAGCGGTTGTTCTCCGGCGTCTCGAAGAACACCTGGGACTGCTCGGCATGTGGCTGGCGTGGCGGCACATCCCGGAGCTGCGCCAGACGGTCGGGCCGC
>JBAWAM010000849.1:0-8526 GCA_049589315.1 Myxococcaceae bacterium | reverse complement strand
TCCTGGTCCTCGGTGAGCCCGAGGTGGCTGACGATCACGATCAGGTCGACGGTCGGGCGGAGCATCTCGACGTACGCCCGCGCCGCTTCGTTCTGCTCGAGCGGGGTCGCCTGCAGCGAGTTGCCGCCTTCGACGATCGAGTTCAGCGAGGAGATGTTGGCCATCCCGATCACGCCGACCCGGACGCCCTTCACGTTGTGGATGGAGTAGGGCGCCGTGTACAGCCCGGTCTTGTTCGACTCCGGGACCCGGTGGTCGTCCCAGATGTAGTTGGCGGCCAGCAGCGGGAAGTTGGCGAAGTCGCGCGCCTTCTCGGTGAAGTTGACCGCTCCCGCGTCGAACTCGTGGTTGCCGATCACCGCGGCGTCCAGCCTCGCCTCGGAGAGAAAGCGGAACTCGGCCTCGCCGTTGTTGAGGTTGAAGATCGGCGCGCCCTGGAAACAGTCACCCGAGTCGAGGTGGAGCAGGCGGTCCGCCCGATCGCGCTCGCGCTTGAGCAGCGCGGCCATGCGGGTAGCGCCACCAAACGGGCCGGCTTCGGGGATCAGCCCCAGATCCGTGTCCGTCTTGAGCGGGGCGAAGTCGTAGGGGACCAGCCGGGAGTGGATGTCCGAAGTATGGAGGAACGTGAGCCGAAGCTCTTGTCCGTGGAGGTCCGGGTCGGAGCCTTCCAGCATCGGAAGACATGAAAATGACCCGGACGCGACCGCGCACAAAACGAGCGGGGCGAGGCGGGGAAGACGGAGAGGAGTCAAAGCGTTGCTCTCGGGTACGGGTCAGAGGCGGCGCAAGGTGCCAGATTGGTCGTTGTGGTTCAAGCAACGTGCAAGACACCGCTGTGACTGTTTTCAAACAGGACGGTGGCCTGTCGTCTCCTGCTGCGGATCAATCCGTTGATCGTCGCGGCTGCGGACAGCGTCGGAGCGGTGCGTTATGGGGGGCCATGGCTTCCAAACGCGACGTCGCCATTCGTGACATCGAGGTCGTCGAAGATTTCACCTCGTCGGCCCGCTGCGACGAAGGCTTCCTCCAGGTGCGCCGGCTCCGCTGTCGCAACCGCCGCTCCGACGGGAGCGCGTCGCCGGTCTACCGGGTGGACGTGGTGGATCGGCCCCGGCTGGACGCGGTGGCGGTGGTCGTCTACCGCCGGGAGGGCGAACGCATCGAATTGATGACGCGCAGGAATCTCCGTCCGGCCGCCTTCTTCAGAAAGGACAAGGCGAAGACCGTGGCGGACCCGTCGTCACAGCTGACGGTGGAGGAGATCATCGCCGGATTGCTCGAGGAGATCGATCAGGGCGAGGAGGGAATCCGGAGCCGCGCCGCCGCCGAGGTGAAGGAGGAGGGCGGATTCGAGGTGCTGCCGGAGAACGTCCGGATCCTCGGCGGGCCGTTCTTCCTCGCGCCGGGAATCCTCTCCGAAAAGGTCCACCTGTGCACGGTCGACGTCACGGGTCTGGTCCAGGGAATCCCGGAGGGCGACGGCTCTCCGCTCGAAGAGGGCGCCTCCGTGCGCTGGCGACCGCTGGACGAGGTGCTCGATGCCTGCCGCCGCGGAGAGATCCAGGACGCGAAGACGGAGATTGGCGCCGCGCGACTTCAGCTCGAACTGAAAAGGGGACAGGCCACTTTTCCGCCGGAAAAGTAGTCTGTCCCCTTTTCTTGCCGCAGCTCAGTTCGGCTTCGGCTCGACCGCGACGCTGGCCTGGGGGGCGGGAGCGGGCGCACCGGCCTTCTGCGGCTTCGCGTTCCAGACGCGGGTGGCGAGCACGAACCCGACGACCGCCACCGGGATCATCGCCAGTGGCCAGTTCATCCAATTGCCCGGGTTCCTGGCCAGCTCACCGCTGGGCAGGATCGACCCGAGCAGCACCGACTGCAGTCCGGTGCCCATGTACACGGCGCCGTCGATGATCCCCACGGCCACGCCGGCGTTCTTCTTACCGCCGAAGTCCATGCTCGCGGTGCCGGAGAGCATTCCGTGCACGCCAATCACGCACAGGGACATGAAGGCCACCACCCATCCCATCGCCCAGGAGCCGAGAAAGAAGGCCGAGGCGATGGCGCCGAGGGACATGCCGCCGTAGAGCACCGCGGAGACGGGCCCGCGCCGGGAGTCGAACACCTTGTCCGAGATGACGCCTGCGAACATGCCGCCGAGGATCCCAGCGACGCAGAGCACCATGCCCCAGTTCTCGAAGACAAAGGACTCGAGACCGGTCTGGACGGCATACTTGCGGCCCCACTGCATGATCGCGTTGCGCAGGAACCCGCTGCAGAACTCGATCAGCAGAATCGTGATGATCACCGGGTTGCTCAGCATCTTCGTGACCACGTCGAGCGCGCCCACCCGCGGGCCGGTGTCGCCGGAGGAGGCGTCGGCCGTGTCGAAGTCCTCGAAGCCGGCCTCGCTCGGGCTGTCCCGGACGAGGAAGAAGTCGATGATGAAGAACACCAGCAGGATTGCCGCGGGCACGTAGAACGCCCAGTACGTGGGCAGGGCGCGGACGATGAACTTGCTCCAGTCGTAGGCAAAGTAGATGCCCAGCGAGATCAGGATCCCGAAGACGCCTCCGAGCACGCCGCGCTCGCGCACGTGGAACCAGTGCGCGTTGACCTTGACGATCGAGACGGCCCCGAAGCTCTGGAAGTACATGTTCGCGGCGAAGAGGACCGTGAGCCCCGGGACGAGTCCCCCGGGCGTGCTGAAGGTCCCGGACACCGAGCCCCAGGTGAGGACCCCCATCAGGATGTTCACCACGGCCGACCCGACCGCGGAGATCATGATGGTCTTCCGACCTCCCAGCCGATCCGTCAGCGGTCCGTTGATGAAGAACGAGAGGAAATAGGCCCAGGCGCCGACCCCGAAGATGAGGCCGAAGTCCTCGTTGGACGTCCCCTTCAGGGCGCTGGTCGCCTCGTTGATGTTGTAGCGCCCCATGTAGAGGAACGCGTAGGTCAGTCCGAGCGGGAACCAGTTGAAGAACCGCCGCCGCTTGAAGGCGTCGGAGTGCCCGAGCTGGACCTTGGGCATCCGCCACAGCACGAGGCCGATGGCGACCAGCAGGACGAGGATGGGCAGGAACTGTCTAAGCCATTCGGGGAGCGCAGACATGGGTGCGACCTTCTACCCGCCGACACTAGAGCCTCGCAACACGCCGTTGAGCGAGCAAGCGGCGCGCCTGGTCTGCGCGGTCATGCACTTGTTGCAAAAACGTGACTAGACTCGGGCCCGTGATTGACCCTCGGCAACCGCTCCTTCAGTCGCGGATCGACGTCCATGACCGGAAGCAATTCGAGCTGAAGCTGGAGTACCAACCCTCGGGTCGTGATCCGCGCAGTGAGTACCGCGTGGAAATGTGGATGTTCCTACCGGCGAGCCTCAACGTCGATCCGGAGACCTATCCGCGGCAGTCGTTCTACGCCGACATCCACAACTACGTGCGGCTGAAGACGCCTGTGCTCGAGATGGACGGCATCCTATGCGCGGAGACCTCGCCGCTTCGGCAGCTCGAGCGCGAGCTCGAGGCTGTCCCGCAGCAGGCGAGGCAGGCGGAGCTCGTCTACCTGGCCAAGCTCCTTTCGTGCGTGTTCCGGGGCGCGCTCCGGCGATTCGCGGCGAGCCTCGAGCAGCGGTGTGCTGCGGTGGGGGCGAATCCGACCAGTCCGGCGTCGCGGGAGCTGCAGCAGCACACGCGCTTGCTGATGGACGAGACCCGCCGGGTGCTCCAGCGCTTCCGGGCGGTGTCGGAGTCTGTCGGCTCGTACTCACACTTCGAGGAGAAGACGCGGGCGTCGCTCCGGCTGGTCGACGAGTACCTCTCGCTCACCATCGAGCAGCTCGTCCGCAAGGCCGTGACCGAGATGGAGCGCCTGCCCCGGGCAGGACAATGGGTGGAGCTCCGGAAGGAGCTGCTGCTCGAGGTCATCCGCGAGGAGGAGTATCGCCGCAGCCGCGCGTGGAAGTCGGTGCTGAGCCCCACGGGGGACAACGAGGAGTACATGCACCGGGTGGGCTTCTTGAAGAAGTTCTGCCAGAACATCCTCTTCCTCCGGGTCCGCCGGGATCAGCGCCGGCAGGGGTGGGAGGAGGTCCTCTTCGCCATTGCCGCGGGCATATCCATGGCGTTCGCCACCGCGATCGCGTTCTGGGCGCAGCTGCGCTTCACCCAGGTGAGCCTGAACTTCTTCCTGATCCTGGTGGTCGGCTACATGATGAAGGACCGGATCAAGGAGGGGATGCGGCGAATCCTCAGCTCGGCTGCGGCGCAGTACCTCTTCGATCGGACGATCACCATCGCCGAGCCGGTGACCAATGAGCGCATCGGCATCTGCAAGGAGAAGGTCGACTATGTCCGCCCGGCCCAGGTCCCCGCCGAGATCCTGAAGTTGCGCCAGTCGGACGACTTCGCCACGGTGTCCCAGGGCGAGATGTCGGAGGTGCTGTTCCGGTACCAGAAGGAGATCGTGCTCGATGCGGACGATCTCGTGGAGATGGGGACCGGCAAGGCCGGCGTGACCGACATCATCCGCTGGAACGTCCAGCGGCTCCTTCGGGACATGGACGATCCGGAGTTCGCCCTCGAGTACGTGGATCTCGATGATCTCACCGTCGGGCGCATCCGCGGCGCGAAGAGCTACCTGGTCGACGTGGCGTTCCGCTTCACCTTCGACGACGCGGACGATCGTGGAAACCGGCTGGAGATGGTGCGGCTGGTGCTGGACCGCAACGGGATCAAGCGGATGATCCGGATGGATGGGAGAGGTGATCCTGCGGTGTCGCCCGTGCGTTCGGTGGCATAGTCCCGTCACCCATGCACGCGTTCGTCATCCCCGCCGACTGGCCCCGCCATCTCGAAGCGATCCTCGCCCGCGCCCGGAGCCTGGGGGCGACGAGCGTGTTGGCGTTCGATCTCGACTCGACGTTGTTCGACAACCGCCCGAGGCAGGCGCGCATCGTCCGCGAGTTCGGGGAGGCGCACGGGATTCCCGCGTTGACGGCATGCCGCGGCGAGCACTTCGATGCCGGCTGGGACATGAAGGCCGCCTTCCGCAACTGCGGCCTCTCCGCCCACGACGTAGAGCGGATCTACGAGACGGCCCGGGCGTTCTGGTACGAGCGCTTCTTCACCAGTGCGTATTGCCTCGATGACGTGGCCATCCACGGGGCGGCGCAGTTCGCCGCGCGGGTGTTCGACTGCGGCGCACGGATCGCCTACGTCACGGGCCGGCACGAGGCGATGCGCGAAGGCTCGATCGGCGCGATGCGGCAGCACGGGTTTCCGCTGCCGGACGACGAACGGGTACTTCTGATCATGAAGCCGTCCGCCGACGTGCACGACGACGACTTCAAGCGTGAGGCGCACGCGAAGCTCGGGACCCTGGGAACGGTGGTCGCCGCGTTCGACAACGAGCCGACGCACGTCAACGATTACCGACGTCGCTTTCCCGAGGCGACAGTTGTCCACATCGCGACCGACCACTCCGGACGCCCCGTCGAACTGCTCGAGGGAATCATCTCGATTCCACACTTCGGATTCTGAAATTCCGAAGGGGGTCGGATGACGCTCTGCGCCACCCGAAATACCTTTGAGTTCCGCTGCTTCGCAGCTAATCAGCGGCCCCGTTCTGGAGGCATTCGTGGCTCAACTGTCGAAAGAAAAGCTGATCACGATGTACCGGAAGATGTACCTGATCCGCCGCTTCGAGGAGCGCGCGGGTCAGCAGTACGGACTCCGGAAGATCGCGGGCTTCTGCCATCTGTACATCGGCCAGGAGGCGGTCGTCGTCGGCGCCAATGAGGCGTGCCGTCCGGACGACGACATGATCACCGGTTACCGCGAACACGGCCACGCGCTGGTGCGAGATGCGGACCCCGGCATGGTCATGGCCGAACTGTTCGGCCGGGACGGTGGATACTCGAAGGGGAAGGGCGGCTCGATGCACATCATCGACATCGAGCACCACTTCTATGGCGGGTACGGGATCGTCGGCGCGCAGATCCCGCTGGCCGCGGGGATGGGCTGGAAGATCCGGTACTGCAACGAGGATCGGATCGTCCTGTGCTTCTTCGGTGACGCCGCGGCGAACCAGGGCGCCTTCCACGAAACCTTCAACATGGCTCAGAAGTGGAAGCTCCCGGTCGTCTTCATCTGCGAGAACAACCGGTACGGCATGGGCACTGCGGTGGATCGCGTGTTCGCCCTCCCGGAAATCTACAAGCGCGCCGCTGCGTACGGCATGCGCGGCGAGCAGGTGGATGCCCAGAACGTGCTGACCATGCACGACGCGGTGGCGGACTGCGCTGAGTACGCGCGCAGCGGCAAGGGCCCGGTGCTGCTCGAGGCGATGACCTATCGTTTCCGCGGCCACTCCATGGCCGACCCGGCGACGTACCGGCAGAAGGCCGAGGTCGAAGAGGAGATGAAGCGGGATCCCATCCTGCACCTTCGTGAGCACATCACGAAGAAGAAGGTCGCGAAGGAGGAGGACCTCACCGCCATCGACGAGGAGATCAAGAAGATCGTCGATGACGCGGTGGCCTTCGCGGACGCGTCTCCCGAGCCGGCGCTCGAGGAGCTCTGGCGCGACATCCTCGTGGAGGACGGCGAGGAGGACGTGAAGCCGCGCGAGCGCGTGCTGGGGGTGAAGGTCGATTCCTGGCCTAAGACTCCGGCGCCGGACATCAACGTCACCTGGGACGTCGAGCCCCGCGAGCCCGCGAAGAAGACCGCCTAGGACAAGGAACGAGACATGCCTGAACTCATGTATCGCGAGGCGCTGAACCAGGCGCTCGCCGAGGAGATGGAGCGGGACCACCGCGTCTTCATCATGGGCGAGGAGGTGGGCCGGTATCAGGGCGCCTTCAAGGTGTCGCAGGGCCTGCTGGATCGCTTCGGGAGCGCGCGCGTCGTGGACTCGCCGATCTCCGAGCTGGGCTTCGCCGGTCTGGGCACCGGCGCCGCGATGGTGGGGCTCCGCCCGGTCATCGAGATGATGACCTGGAACTTCGCCATCCTGGCCATGGACCAGATCGTGAACAGCGCGGCCAAGCTCCGGCACATGTCGGGCGGTCAGCTCCGCTGCCCGATCGTGTTCCGCGGCCCCACCGGGATCGGCGGACGGCTCTCCTCGCAGCACTCGCAGTCGCTCGAGGCGCAGTACGCCCACTTCCCCGGCCTCAAGGTCGTCGTCCCGGGGACGCCGAAGGACGCCAAGGGCCTGCTCAAGAGCGCCATCCGCGACGAGAACCCCGTGCTGATGTTCGAGCACGAGAAGCTCTACGGGGTGAAGGGCGAGGTGCCGGAAGGCGAGTACCTCATCCCGATCGGCGAGGCCGAGGTGAAGCGCGAGGGCACCGACGTGACCCTCATCACCTGGGGCCGTCAGATCCACCTCACGCTGCAGGCCGCCGAAGAGCTGGCGAAGAACGGGATCAGCGCCGAGGTGGTCGATCTCCGTACCGTCCGTCCTCTCGATGAGGAGCGGATCCTCGAGTCGGTGCGCAAGACGAACCGGGCCGTCCTCGTCGAGGAGAACTGGGCCATGGTGGGCGTTGGCGCCTCCGTCGTGGACCTGATCCAGCAGAAAGCGTTCGACTTCCTGGACGCACCGGTCGAGCGCGTGACCCAATTGCCGGTGAGCATCTCGTACGCCGCGAACCTGGAGGCCGCCGCAGAACCGAGCCTGGCGCGCATCCTCGAAGCGGTGGACAAGGTCCTCTACCGCGAGCGCCAGGGAGCCTGAGCTGTATGGCGAAGCCCATCCAGATGCCCGCCCTCTCGCCCACCATGACGGAGGGCAAGATCAGCCGTTGGCTCAAGAAGCCGGGCGACAAGGTCTCGTCCGGTGAAGCCGTCGCCGAGGTGGAGACGGACAAGGCCAACCTCGAGGTGGAGTCCTACGAGGACGGCTACCTCCTCCAGGTCGTCGTGAACGAGGGCGACTCGGCTCCGGTCGGTGCGCCCATCGCCTTCGTGGGCGAGAAGGGGGAGAAGGTGGAGGCGGCGAAGCCTGCCGCGAAGCCTGCCGTCGCGGCTCCGCCCACTGCACCCGCTCCGCAGCCGCCGAAGCCTTCCCCTGCGAAGCCGGCCCAGAAGGCCGCGGGCGCGGCGAAGCCGGTGCAGATGCCCGCGCTCTCCCCGACCATGACCGAGGGAAAGATCACCTCCTGGCTCAAGAAGGAAGGCGACAAGGTCTCTTCGGGCGAGGGGATCGCCGAGGTGGAGACGGACAAGGCCAACCTCCAGATCGAGTCGTACGAGGATGGCTATCTCCTCAAGATCGCGGTGCGCGAAGGCCAGTCCGCCCCGGTGGGCTCGCCCATCGCGTACGTGGGTCCGCAGGGCGCGTCCATCGAGGAGCCCAGCGAGCATCCGGCGGAGCGTGAGAAGGCGCCGTCGGCAGGGCAGGTGGTGCCGCTCCGCCGCGAGGAGGCCGCCCCGGCCGCCCGCGGTGGTCGCGTGTTCGTCTCGCCGCTGGCGAAGAAGCTGGCGAAGGACCGCGGGATTGACCTCGGCCGGGTCC
>JBAWAM010000848.1:0-8201 GCA_049589315.1 Myxococcaceae bacterium | reverse complement strand
TCGCTGGAGGGGAAAAAGCGGCCCAGCGCGAGCGCCCCGATCCCGCGCTCTAGCGCCCGTAGCGGCTCGCTTCAGATTCCGCAACAGCGCCTCGGCACCCGAGAGTGGAGTGCGCCGAGGGAGTAGGTTCCGGTGGAAACGAGCTTCACGAAGCGCGGGAACTCGATCGCGGCGATCGCGTGAGAGCGCGGGTTCGGGAGCCGTGCACTTCAGTGCAGGACCGCGCCCTCGGTTGCAGTTGCAGGGAAGGCCAGCTCCCGGCCTGCGCGCCTGGCCTCGAGCATGGAGGCGCTGATGATGAGCCCCACGTGCGAGAAGGCCTGCGGGAAGTTGCCGAGCTGGCGATGCAACCCGGGGTGATACTCCTCGGCCAGCAGGCCCAGGTCGTTCCGGATGGACATGAGGCGTTCGAGCAGCGCCTGCGCATCGTCGAAGCGACCTACCATCGAGTAGTTGTCCACGAGCCAGAAGCTGCAGATGAGGAAGGTGGCCTCGTGGCCAGCCAACCCGTCCACCCCCGTCTCGGTCGCGTAGCGGAGCACGAACCCCTCCCACGTGAGCCCCTTCTCGATGGCGGCGACGGTGGACAGCATGCGCGGGTCATCCGCGGGCAGGAAGCCCATGTGCGGAATCAGGAGCACGCTCGCATCGAGGGCATCCGAGCCGTAGGACTGCGTGAAGGCGCCAACGCGCGTGTTGAAGCCACGCGCCAGGATGTCTCCACGAATCTCCTCGCGCAGGGCGCGCCAGCGGTGGAGCCGCTTGAGGGCGTTGGGCGGTGCATCGGCGCCAAGGTTCTCGATGAAACGAACGGCGCGGTCCACCGCGACCCAGGCCATCAGCTTCGAGTGCGTGAAATGGAGGTGGCGCTTGCCGCGAATCTCCCAGATGCCCTCGTCCGGTCGTTGCCAGTTCTTTTCCACGAAGTCGACGAGCACCTTCACCGCGTCGAAGGGGTGCGCGACATCCTCCATCACCCCGTGCACTCGCGCCTCGAACAGGGTGTTGGCCATCTCGCCGTAGATGTCCATCTGGTGCTGGTCGTACGCGCCATTGCCGATGCGCACCGGACGCGAATCCTCGTAGCCCGGGAGCCAGGGGAGCTCGACCTCGGTGAGGCGGTGCTCGCCAGCGACGCCGTACATGATCTGCATCTGGGCCGGGGCGCCGGCGACCGCGCGAAGCAACCAGTCGCGCCAGGCCCGCGCCTCCTCGAGATAGCCGCCGAGCATCAGAGCATCGAGCGTGAGAGATGCGTCGCGAATCCAGCAGTAGCGATAGTCCCAGTTGCGCACACCGCCGAGCTCCTCGGGGAGCGACGTCGTCGGCGCCGCCACGATGCCGCCGGTCGGATCGTGGGTGAGCGCCTTCAGGGTGATGAGCGAGCGCACCACCGCGTCGCGATAGGGGCCCTGGTAGCGGCACCGGCTCGCCCACTCGCGCCAGTAACGCTCCGTGCGCTCCAGGCTTTGCTCCGCATCGACGGCATGGTCGGGCGCGCGCTCGTGCGATGCGTAGAACGTCAGCGTGAACGGCAATCTCTGGCCCGCGCGGATGACGAAGTCCGACTCCAGGCGGGCGGCGTCCCAGTCCGGCTGGAGCTCGACCGGGCTGACGTACGCCAGCGCGTCGGGTCCCGAGGTCAAGGTGGCCCGATGGCTGTCGCATTGAATCCAGGGAGTCAGGCGGCCGTAGGCAAAGCGCACCTTGAGGTCGGCGTGCATCGGGACCTCGCCTTCGAGGCCCTCGATGATGCGGATGATGTCGTGCTCGCCAGCCCCCTGGGGCATGAAGTCGATCACGCGCGCGCGGCCGCTGCTGCAGGTCACCTCGGACTCGAGCACCAGGGTGTCTGGCCGATACCGCTGCTCGACGCTCAGCACCTCCGCGGCGGGATGGATGGTCCAGTAGCCGTGGTCGTTGTTGCCAAGCAGCTTGGCGAAGCAAGCATCGGAGTCGACGCGCGGCAGGCACAGCCAGTCGATCGAGCCGTGGCGCGATACCAGGGCGACGGTCGTTGAGTCACCGATGATTCCGTAGTGTTCGAGGGCCGCGGCCATGCCTGGAACGTGAAACCCGTGCGGTGATGGCGCAAGCCCCGGCTCCAGAGGGGCTCACGTGCACCCGTCCCCCTCCCGGTGGAAGAGCCAGCCAGCACATTTCATGGCGCCCTCGCAGTCGCCAGCCGGACCACCTGCTTGATGCCACCGCGTCCCGCGACGAGCTCTGGCGCCTCCTCGATGGGACTCCGGCGGGTGATGAGGGCGCGCAGGCTCTCGGGGAAGATGAACATCCCCTGCTCGAGCTCGCGCAGCGCCAGCTCGTAGGCACTCCGGCTCGCGTTCACCGTCCCGAGGACCAGCTGGTTCTTCAGCACGATGTTGCGCATGAGCGCATCCGTTCCCACCGGGATCGGGCTGCCCGGCGCCGGGATGCCGGTGAAGATGAAGATGCCGTTGGGGCCCAGCGCTTCGAGGGCGGCGAACGCGACCTTCGACACCCCCACTGCCTCGTAGATGATGTCGAAGGGCTCCCCGTTCCTCCCGAGCTCCTCGAGGGGCACGTCCTGTCCGGAGATGTACGTGGCACCGAAGGAGCGGGTGAGCTCCGCGCGCTCGCTCGTCGCGGGTTCCAGGGAATAGACGAAGGTGTCGAAGTGGCTCACCACCATGCTCATGGCGCCCAGGAGCCCAACCGGTCCGGCGCCGAGTGCCAGGGCGCGCGGGCGCGCACTCTCCCATGGTAGCCGCTTCTGGATGGCCATTCCCTGCTCCGCGGCCTTGGCCGCCACGGTGAGCGGCTCCGTGAGGACGGCCACGTCGGCGAGCTTGCGGGTCGCCACGACCAGGTACTCCTCCTCTTCAATCACCCACTCCTGGAGGAAGCCGTGCGCCTCCTTGATGCCCCGCTCGCGGAAGTCCCCGGTGACGCAGAAGTCCTGACGCCCTGCGCGGCAGGCCCGGCACCGCACATGGGGACACGGACGACGGACGGTGGGCACCACGAGGTCTCCCTTGCGGACGTGGGCGACGTCGGGCGCCGTCTCCGCCACCTCTGCGAGGGCCTCGTGTCCGAGGACCAGGTAGTCGGAGCCCGGAGGAGGCGTGCCGTAGACGAAGGCACCAATCTCCCGGTCCGTGCCGCAGATGCCCACCTCGAGGACCCGCAGCAGCACCTGCGAGCCCGTCACCGGCGGGGGCTCCGGGCGATCGATGACGCGGACCTCGCGCGTCCCCGGAAAGACTGCCACTGCTCGCATCTCGCACCTCCCAGCGCGACGAGTTGGATGAACCAGCCAGAAGATGGAGGCCGGCCGACAGGCGTTCCAGCCCTCCGCGCATGCGGCCGCCCAGGCCGCTGGCAGCGGGGCCGCGGATCCCGAAGGACCGACCGACTGCGCCAAATCGCACTCTCTCTGGAGCGCTTGCTCGCTGAAGGGATAGTGGGGCGTCGGTCCTGCTCAAGACGCCTGCCGGCGTCGCCTCTGCAGCGGTGCCCGATCTGATTCGCGGCGCCCGACGCGCCAACCGAGGAAGAACAGCCCGATCGCCGCCGCGCCGAGCGCGAACCCGAGGAGCAGGGGTAGGAGCCACGGCTCCGACTGTGCTTCCCGGTCGGCGCCAGCGGAGTCCGGATGGCCCATGCGGGTCACTTTCGGCTCAAGACATTCAAGCGGGTCCACTCCCTCCCGCGCGTGCTGCTCCCCGCGAACATCCTCTTCGGTAGGCGCGTTGGAGACACCCGCCCACGCGCGCGGGGTTGGGAGCAGGTTCGGGTGACCGGATCCCCCCAGCGCGCCACGAAGGGAGCGGCGCAGCGCCGCGCCAATCGCCTGCTGCACCACGTGCTCGAGCTGGGTCAGATGCCAGACGTCGGATGGCGATCTCCGCCGCGCGCTCGGTGATCTCCGAATCGGTCTCGAGGCGATCCACGAACTGCTCGGTCTGAACCACCAGTGCCCGGGCCTCGGCGTCCGTTGCCCCCTGAGCGATCTCGGTTGCCATCAACTCCAATTCTCCGGCGAAGCGGGGCGAGAGGTTGCGGACTCGGACGCGCAGCTCGGACGCGGTGAGCTCTGAAGCGCCGAGGTGCTTCTGCAGTGGCGTCTGACTCGAGGTGGTCACGCAGGCGGACTGGAGCAACAGTGATGAGCGATTGCAGGTTCTCGTCCAGCGCCGTCCGAACGGTGGCGACGGGCCTCTCCACCAGACGCTGGAGAAGCTGCAACGCCGACAGTCGCTGCATGTTGGCGAACGAGCCGGAGACGTGCGCTGACACCTGGGTACCGCTCTCCTCGTTTCTCCATACCCGTACGACGGGAGACAGCGACACCCGACCGTTTACCTCACCCGTTCGCAGCACCAGCGTGGTGCTGTTCACCCCGACGATTGCCAGGGCCTCCGCCAGGACTGAAATCCCGAAACCGTCGGTGAACCTCAGGCCAAGGTCGAAGGATTGCTGGAGGCCCAACAGGGAGATGTCACGCCGGCCCAGTGGGCCCAGCGGAACCCGATCGACCTTCAGGGTGGCGACGCCGAGGCGGCTGACGAACCACGTGCCGACCCAGGCCGAGTCCTGGAGCCGTGGAAAGACGAAGGTGTGTCCATTGATGCGTGCGAGGCTCCACTTCCTCCGCAAACGCGGGCGGGTCGAGAGAGAACGCCAGAGCCACCGCGCAGCTCGTTCCCATCAACCTTTGCTTCCACGCTCCTCCCCACATTCCCACGCTCCCTGGCGTCGTTCCGAAGAACGCGGGACCGAGGATGGAAACGACATGCCTGCTCGCCATCTTGAACTGCGGGGTAGCTCGAAGCGCGATGGGAGTCAGCGCAAGCTCGAACATCGGATGGCAGCGCATGTTTCAGCGGACCAACAGCACTACTTTCGCGTCCATGCGGTATGCCTCCGTTGCTCTGCGCGACTTTGGCGAGGAGGAGAACGCGCTGAACTCCGAGCAGATTCTGCGCGAGCGGGAGCCGATACTTCAGCGGGCGGTGGAGGACCATGCCCTCGCGCTGAAGGCCATCGAGGTGGAGTACAAGGTCGGCAAGGTGGATTTGATAACCGTGCTCGAGCAACAGCTGCGCCTGGCCAGTGCGCGCTCGACGTACCTGCGGCTGAGGAGTGAGCGACTCGTCCAGCGCGTGAATCTGTACCTCGCCCTGGGAGGCAGCTTCGAGTCAGGCGCTGACAACGGTCAGTGAAGTACGGCGGGGGGCTCCGCGGGACGCCCACCCGACGGGCACCGCGGCCGGGTCGCGGCCTGGTGCACCATCGCGATGTCCTCGGGGAGCAGGCCAGCCCGCTCGCAGCCCTTCAGGGTGAGATGAAGTTGCCGCTGAACCTCCGTCCGGAGCGCAGGCCGGCCCGCGTCTTCGACTGTCTCGATGCACATGCGCAGGCTGCGCACCAGGACGACGGCCACGTGGGGATGGGTGGCCACGATGCGGTGCAGCTGGTCGAACGCGTGGCGCACGTACTCGTCGTGGTCCAGGTCCCAGGGCGTCAACAGCACCGTGCCGTTGCGGTCCCGCCGCGCCCGCGGGGGCAACTCCACGAGCAGCAGAGTTCGCATGACGGAAGCCAGGTGGAGCACGACGTCCACCGCGGTGGTCGGGTCGTTCACCGCGGGGGAGAGGGCGCGCAGTGCGATGTCGGTCAGCTGCCGCAGCCCGAAGTCCACGTCCTGCTGCATGGTGCGCTCGTCCCCCACCACCACCGCCCTGTTCACGGTGCGCTCCACGGGCTGCGGACGCTCGGGCGGGGGCCAGACGGTGGCCAGGGGGAGCCCGCGGACGAGCAAGGCGCCCGCCCGCGTCTCCAGCTGCACCACGCTGCCGGGAGGGACCGCCGCGAGCACCGCCTGCAGGCAGATCTGCTGCACCCAGCCCTCGCGGCGGGCGCGCACCACGTAGGGCTGACCCAGCGCCGTCACGTCCGGAGGCGGCACGGCGACGGCGGTCCCCTCCCGGGCCAGCTCCTCCACGTGCTCGTGGGTCGTCCTGCTGATGTCTTCGATGACGCGGCCCACGTATTGGCGGTCCGCGATGCGCCGAAGGAAGACGAGCAGGAGCCCCACGGCCACCAGCGTGAACAGCACGGCCACGTTGATGGTGAGCTCCGGCACGACCTGTTCCTCGCCCAGGGAATGGGGGGACACCGCCACCAGTGCCACCACGCAATAAGTGAAGACGCCGACCAGGGCCCCCACCACCAGGTTGGCCAGCGGGCCGCGGAAGATGACGCGCTGCACGCGGGGGGAGAACTGCCCGCTCGCCAGCTGCAGCGACACCAGTATGAGGGAGAACACCACGCCCACGGTGGTGATGGTGGCCCCCGCCAGGGTGCCCAGCAGTTGGATGCCAGCCTCCGGCGACAGCTGCAGCATGGGAGGAAGCGTCCCGGGTGGAAGGCGCTGGTCCAACTTACTCAGGGCGGCCGCGAGCAGCGCTGCTGCCGGTACAGTGAGGGCCGGCCCGATCAGCAGGCTCTTCCCCAGCCGATTGCCCTGCTCCCTCAGGCGGATGCGCAGGATGCCGGCGTGTGCGGGCCAGTTCACGCCCGTATGGTAGGGACGCCCGACGGGCGTCAGAAAGGGGCGGGTGACGTTCGGCGCACCGAGGCTCTGGAACTCGCCACTCCTGGCCCCCATAGGTTAGGAGACGCCCATGCATGCGAACGATGAGCCGAAGACCGTCGGTGTGCGCCGAATCGGACTGGGGCCGCTGGGCTGGGGGCTGCTCAGCCTCGCCTGCAATGTCATGTTCCTGCCGTCGCTCTTCGCGTGGGTCACGGGCCTGCAGACGCTGGCGGATCTGCGTCGCGCAGGCGCCAGGCCGGCGTCGCCGGGTTCGCGCTGGCAGGCCTGGACAGGGGTGGTGCTGGGAGCTGTGTGGCCGGTGGGTTTGGCGGCTGGGCTGATCGTGGGCATCCTCATGGCGCCTCCGGAGTTCTGGGAGGGAGTCGAGGAGGGCCTGGCCGAAGCCCGTGCAGGTCAGTCGAATCCGGCGGCGGCCGCGGCGAAGCCGGCCGCGGTCGAGGAGGCAGAGCCGCTCGACTACCTCGTCCTTCCGGATGATCACGCGCCTTCCACTCCGGTGCCGGTGCTCATCTGGCTGCACGGCTACGGCTCTTCTCCGGACCTCGTCTTGGAGTCCTACTTCGAGCGGCTGGCCAATCGATATGGATTGGCAGTTCTGGGCATCAGTGGGCCCTGGCGCTCCCAACCGGGCGAGGGCGAAGGTCAGGCCCCCGACGCGTTCCGCTGGTCCGAGGACCCGCTCCTCGACGCCCGTCGGGTGCAGGAGGCGCTCTCGAGCACTTCCGAGCAGCTCACGCCCGAGAAGGGACGGGTAGTGCTGTTCGGCTTCTCGCAAGGCGCGATGGTCGCGGCGGAGCTGGCGGCGCGAGACCCGGAGCGCTACGCGGGAGCCATCGTGCTCTCTCCCGGCAGCGTCACGCATCCGGCACCGCTGCAGATCGGGGTAGCTCCGGCGGACCGGCAGCACTACGTGATCTCCGTGGGCGAGGGCGAGCACGCCGGCAACCTCGAGATCGCGGCCGCCTACCACCAGCGGCTACGAGCCCTGGGACATCTGAGCCAGTACCGGAAAGTGGCCGGCCAGAACGATCACGTGTTCCCTTCCGACTTCTACCGGGAGCTGCCGCGCTGGCTGGAGCGGCTGCTCAGGCCGCGCGGCGGACTGGTCGAGCGGAGCACGGAGCACGCCCTGGTGGAGGCCCAGTTGACCGCCCATGTGGACGCCCGGGTGCGCGAGGGTTTTCTCACGCGCGAGCAGATCCTCGAGGGCGCACTGGACTGGGTGGGCAGCACGGGCCTCGACGACCCTTCGGCCCTGGCCACTTCGGTGCTCGACCGCCGGATGGAGGCGCAGGCGCGCGAGGAGAAGGGCTGGCCCGCGATCACCGACTGCGATCGGCTGGACCGCGCCTTTGCGGCGCTCGAGGCAGCGGGCATCCTCGCCCGGCAGAACTACGAGGACTGCGGTACCTGCGGCGGAGCCGCCATCCTCGACGAGCTGAACGCGGCCCGCGAAGCAGGGCGGCACGCGCGCGGCTACGTGTTCTTCCACATGCAGGATACGGAGAGCGCTGTGGATGGTGGTGGGCTGTACCTGTCCTACGGCGCCTCGGAGGAAGGCAACGAGGCCACCGCGGCGATCGGGCGCGAGGTGGTGGCC
>JBAWAM010000847.1:0-2471 GCA_049589315.1 Myxococcaceae bacterium | reverse complement strand
TTGATGCGGTTGGGATTGGAGATCCCGTTGGCGGACGCGATCGCCTGATACGAGACCCCGAACTTCGCGCCGATGCCGCCGAGCGTGTCTCCGGCGCGGGCGGTGTAGCGCTGGGACGACGAGGCAGGGGCCGGGGTCGATGTAGGGCCCGCCTTCCCCGGGATGGTCAGGGTCTGACCGGCCTTGATGCGGTTGGGATTGGAGATCCCGTTGGCGGACGCGATCGCCTGATACGAGACTCCGAACTTCGCGCCGATGCTGCCGAGCGTGTCGCCGGCGCGCACCGGGTAGCGCGTCGAGCTGCTGGGCGCCGGCTTGAAGCTGCTGCGCGCGGTGTAGCCGGGAAGGGTGAGCTTCTGACCCGCGTAGATCCTGTTCGAGTCCTTGATCTGGGGGTTGGCGCTGAGCAGCGCGCTCACCGTGACGCCATTTCGAGCGGCAATGCCGCTCAGGGTATCTCCACTTCGGACGGTTACGGCCACAGGCCATCTCCCTGGCTAGAGCGTTCGTCCCCCTTTTGAGTGAATTATCGGCAGGTCTTCCGAAAAGTTGCCTCCGCCCCGGACACTGTCCTGAGTCGCTACAGTTTCCGCCAGTTTGGCGTGAAGGGCGGCGACTTAAGGACGGGATCTTCCACCGCGATGATGTACTCGGCGCGGCGGTTCTTCGGCTCGTCGGTTTCGTCCGCCGTTCCGACCAGCAGGGCCTGCTCACCGAAGCCCTCGTAGTGGACCGGGATCCGCAGCCCGCGCTTGCGGAACCATGCGCCGATCGCCCGGGCACGGTGCACGGACAGCGTGCGGTTGCCCTCGTTGCTTCCGACGGTGTCCGTGTGACCGGCGACGTAGAGGCGGACCTTCGCGAGCCTTCCGTACTTCGCCACCGCCTCCGCGAGCAGCTTGTAGCTGTGCTCGAGCTTCTGCGCCTCCTCCCCGGGGATGTCCCACTTGCCGGAGGCGAAGTTGACCTCCTCGTGGGGGATGTCGATCTGCCACGGGAAGATCTCCACACCGGTGAAGAAGCCGGCGTCGTCGAACGCGCGCACGGCGATCTTCAGCACCCTGCCCTCCGTGGCCGGCCAGCTCACCTCCAGCGGAGTTCCGGCGGGCTCGCCGCCGAAGGCGACCTCGCCGTCGAAGGCGTGGTCTCCCGTGTCCATCAACACGGTCACCTCGGCGCGCGTCGCCGGTCGGCTCAGGCGGAACGCGATCTTCCGCTTCGCCAGGTCGACGTCCTTCTTGTCGAGGGTCATCTTCAACGCGCCGTACAGCTCGGCGTCGAAGTCGAGGGGCATCGAGGCCGTCTCCTGGTTCCCGAACAACACGATCAATTCACCGGTGTAGTGGAACCGGCCCTCAGGCTGCGCCAGTTCGATCGAACGAACGGTCCCGGGACGACCACCGCCCTTGAGCTGCAGCTTCCGGCCGTCACTGCGGGTGAGCTTCACCTCGAAGCCGACAATCTCGTCGTTGATCTGGATGTCCAGCTTCGGCAGCCCCTGACCGATCAGCGCCCGGCCCGTCAACGAGATGTCGACGGCGTCTGCCAGGGCCAGGGGAGAGAACAGCAACACTGCGAGCGCGACGAAGGTTCGGAGCGTCATCGTGACCGAAGCCTAGCGGACTCCGGCGCGGCTGGAAGGGTCAGCGCGGTGATCCGTCGATACATCTTCGCGGAGAACGGCAGCTCGCTCCGGCCCAGCAGGTCCCGTTCGTTCGCCCACACGGTCTCTCCCGTGAACGGGTCGTGGAGCTGGAACGCACGGGTCGAACCCACGGGTTTCTCCTGGATCATCAACACGCACCGTGTCAGCTCGCCTGCCTTCCGGCCCAGCGTCGCGACGACGGGCGTCCCCGCCGCGAGCGCCCGGGCCGCGAGCTCCAGTCCCTTCTCCAGGGTCAGGGCGCCCGCCTCGTCCACCCTGTACTCGCGAAGCTGGACGCCCAGGCCCCGGACCGCCTCGGAGAAGCGGGATTCCCGTCCGGAGGTCGTCGCGCGAGGCGTCGGCGGGTCGCCCCTGCTGCTCCCCAGTTCGCGGGAGGACGGCTCGAACGCGGACGGCGCGGGCATCGTCAACGCGGGCGGGGTCCGAAACAACTGGGGACGAGGCCGGTTGGTGCCCGTCGCGTACGCAGGCCCCGGGTCGTCCTCGAAGCGCGGCGAAAGCTTCCGGCCGTTGACCTCCAGGGCGTAGAGGGGGTCCACCTGGGCCCGGAGGCGCTGCGCGACGGTGACCGTCGCGCTCGAATCCGGCGTGCACGCATCGAAGATCTCGCCGTCCGTCATGCCGCGGATTTCGTCGGCGAACGCGTGGATCTCCGCGGCGGTGTGGCGCGCCGCGGCGGCGCGTTGGATGAGCTCACGCTGGAGCTCGGTGGCGGCGTCCTCGAGCACCTCGAAGAAGATCCTCCGCTCTTGCACCGTCCACCCGTCGAGCAGCTCCTCGAGCTCCACCCTGGCTCCCCCTAACC